>JAQSXM010000108.1 GCA_029256645.1 Sporomusa sp.
CCGTTTGAAGGCTCGCCCACAACGGCAGCGCCAATACCCTTCATACCACCGCCATCACAAAACGCCTGCGCACCGCAGCAATCAACCTCTTCGCCTGCCGTTCCCAGGAGAACAATATCCTGACTGGGAGTAATATTATTTTGTTTTAGCCAGCTCAAGGCAAAAATCATGGCCGCCAGGCCGCCCTTCATATCGGACGCGCCCCGGCCGTAAATGAGATCTCCGGCCTGCTCGGCGGCGAAGGGCGGGTAATCCCAGGCCTGATCCCCGGGAGGAACGGTATCCAAATGCCCGGTATACAATAAGGCTGGTTGACCGGAAAACCCGCTCAGCTTGGCAATAAGATTGGCCCGGCCATTCCCCAAATCAACGACCTGGCTGGAAACGCCCTTTTTCTCCAGCCACGCTGCCAGCCATATTGCCAGCTGATATTCCTTACCCGGCGGATTGGTCGTGTTGATGCGGAGTATTGACTTGAGCAGATCAACGGCTTCGCGGGCACTTTCCGTACTAACTGCATTAAGCATACTTATTCTCCTCTGCTGTGTTGTTTCAAATACACTTCAGCAATTTTTTGTTTTGCCTGCGAATCGGCCTCGGTACATTCCATAACAACCGTGCCTTTTTGCAACAGATAAGCCTGGTGTGCCATTTCCAGTGCCTTAAAACCGTTTTGTTCAATTAACAGGATGGTAATGCCTTCCTGATTAATCTGACCGATGGTTTTAAATATTTCATTGACCAGCAGCGGCGCTAAGCCAAGCGACGGCTCATCCAGCAGCATTATTTTCGGATAGCTCATTAAGGCCCGGGCCATGGCCAGCATTTGCTGTTCGCCACCGCTCATGGTTCCGGCATTCTGCCGCCGCCTTTCGGCTAACCGGGGAAACAGTGCCAGCACCCTTTCCAGGCCTTGCTGGATTTTCTGCTTATCTTTGATATTGCAGGCTCCGATGAGTAAGTTTTCTTCAACAGTCATTTTGGGAAATACGCGGCGTCCTTCCGGAACAACGGCGATGCCGCGCTTGACAACCTCATCGGTAGGTAAAGAGTTAAGCCTCTGGTCAAGGAAGGTTATCTCGCCTGCCAAAGGTTGTACCAAACCCAGGATGGTGCGGATTACAGTCGTTTTGCCGGCGCCATTGCTGCCCAGGAGGCAGGTAATCGAACCCTTGGGAACAGTCAGCGACACATTTCTCAGTACCGGAATGGCGCCATACGCTGTCGAAATATTTGTCAGTTTCAACATGCCGTCACCTCCTGACCAAGATATGCCCGCAGCACTTCCTCATTTCTGGCGACATCATCAAATAACCCGCAGGCAATACAGCGGCCATAATTTAGCACCATGACCTGGTCCACCAGGCCTTTAATGAAGTCCATATCATGTTCAACAACAATAATGGATAAATGAGGCAGCGTATTTTTCACTTTCTTCAAATCCAGCATAAGGGTTTCGGTTTCGACGGCATCCATACCTGCAGAAGGTTCATCAAGCAACAGAATTTTTGGTTCGGACGCCAGAGCCCGGCAAATTTCTAACCGCCGGCGGTCGGCATAGGGTAAATCTTTAGCCAGTTTGTGAGCCTGGCTGGTCAAAAGGGTGCCGAAGATACTTAAAATCTCCATAGCTTGTTGTACAACCTTGTCGCCGGAGTTGCCGCCGGTCGAAAAGACCGAACTGAGCCATGGCAGCTTACGCACTTCGGCAATCCCCATCATAACATTCTCAACAACATTAAGATTCCAAAACAGCCGGCCATTTTGAAAGGTCCTGGCCATCCCCAGCTTAAAAACCTGATCAGGCCGCAAACCGTGACTGGGCGCACCATTGACAGTGATACTGCCGCTGGTCGGCGCATAGATGCCTGACAGCAAATTGAATAATGTCGTTTTTCCCGAGCCATTGGGCCCAATTACACCCAGTGTCTCCCCAACCCCCAAAGTCAGGTTTACATTATCTACCGCAACCAGTCCGCCGAAGCGAATTGTCAGTTCCTTGACATTCAGCAGTTCCATGTTCTCCCTCCTGATTCTGTGATTTTGGGTTGAAGATACGATGTTTGAACGGCAATACTCCTTCGGGCATAAACCGCAGGCAGGCAACGATAACAATTCCATAAAACAGCAGGCGAAAGTCTTCAAAGGCTCTAAACTTTTCAGGAAAAACCGTTAGAAATATTGCCCCGAGAATAGCTCCCGGTATTGAATCCAGGCCGCCAAATATAATCATGCTTAATACCAGTGTTGACTGCTGAAAACCGAAGTTTTCCGGAGCAATAAAATTAATCATGCCAGCGTATACGCCGCCGACAATACCGCCGAAAAAAGCACCTACCGCAAAAGCCAGCAGCTTAAACAGCGTGAGGTTAAGACCATAGCACTGAGCAGCCAGTTGATCTTCGCGCATAGCATTTAAGGATAGCCCGAAAAAAGAGTGACTTAGTTTGTAAATGGCCCAGACCGAAAGGGCAAGAATCACTAAATTGAGATAATAAAAGTTGGCCTGAAAGGGAAACTGAATAAAGCCCAGATTCAGAGGCGATCCGAGGTCATGTCCCAGGATCGACGGCGACGGAATATTGATTAACCCGTTGGTGCCGCCGGTCAGCCCCTCCATGTTTAATAACAGTTCCTGAATGATCAGCCCAAAAGCAATGGTAACAAGTGCCAGATAGTGTCCTTTTACCCGGAGAGCAGGCAACCCTAACAGGATGCCGAACAAACTGGCGATTAGGCCGGCCAGCAGCAGCGCCGGCCAGAAAGACAGACCGACTTTAAGGGTAAGGATGCCGACAACATAGGCGCCGATGGCCACAAAGGCTGCATAACCAAGACAAACCAGCCCGGCTCTGCCTGTCATAAAGTTCAAACCCAGGGCCATTACCGCATACAGCAGCGCCAGGTTAATTACCTGTAGCCAATATGAATTTCCCGCCAGCAAAAAGGGGAAACTTAACGCCAGGCCAAAGGCAATGACGGTAGCTTGCCCAAGGTTATGCCGGAACTCATCTTTCAGACCATCCCAGGCGGCCCGCCGGAACCAAAGCAATCCGAAAAATGCCAGTGCCGCCCCTAAAACATAAACAATAACAACAACCGGGTTTTCTATATTGACAAAGCCAAGAAAGAGCAAATAACCGATGATTTCTGTCAGAAGAATTTTTAGTGACATACACTGTTCCTCCTAAACCTTTTCATAAGCGCGTTCACCAAAAATTCCCGCCGGCCGGAACACCAAAAACAGAATGACGACCACAAAGCTGATGCTTTCCTGAAAGCGGGACCCGTCCGGAATAAGAGCAACCGCTAAAATTTCCATGAAGCCAAGCAGCAGTCCCCCGGCAACAGCTCCGTAAACATTGCCTAAACCACCAACTACTGCGGCAGCAAAGCCTTTTATCCCGATAACAAAGCCCATGTTAAACTTAACGATGCCGTAGGCCATTCCGTTCATCAGTCCTGCGACCGCACCGAGGGCTGAACCCAAAGCAAATGTAATGAGAAATACCTGGTTCACTTTAATACCCATCATCATAGCGGCTTCCCGGTCCTGAGCCGTGGCTCTGATGTACCGGCCAAACGCTGTTTTTTCGATCAGCAGGTACAACCCGGTAATGAGTCCGCCGGCCAGCAGTACGGTTAGAATCACGTCAGGCTTGATGAGAACGCCGCCCAGGGCAAGGCCCGGCATGTCGATTAAAACAGGGAAAGGCTGGGGATTGCGGCCATTGGGGAAGAACAGCATGATGGATTCCCGCATGACGATGGATGCCCCCAGCGTAATCAACAATGTCATAATCTCCGGAGCATTGCGCAACGGCTTAATAATGACTTTCTCCATGGCCATCCCCACTACTGCGCCTGCTGCCAATACCGCCAGAATAACCAGGGCAAAAAAGAGTATCGAACCGGACAGCAAACCTGTTGAAAGCAAAACCTCGCTGGCTACCAAGGCGCAGAAGGCTCCCAGCATAAATACTTCGCCATGAGCAAAGTTAACAACTTCAATGACGCCAAAAAACAAAGTAAAGCCAACAGCAATCAGCGCATACATAAATCCCAGACTCAAGCCGTTTAACAGTTGTTGTATGATAAGTTCGCCAGACAAGAGCATCACTCCATTCCCCAGAGTTTACTTAATTCTTCTGGATCTGTTTATCTTTTACTTTCAGTGTCGAACGGTAATACGGAACCCATTTACCATCTTCGCTGATATAGGTCGTAATAATCTTGAGGCGTGTCTGTCCTTTTTCATCAAACGTGGTCTCGCCCAGAATACCCTGGAAATTTGTTATGCCACGAATCGCGTCGGCAAGCTTGGCACGGTCAGGGCCAACCTGCTCAATTCCTTTAATAATGATGTTGGCCGCATCATAAGCAAAGGGGGCGTATGCCTCGTGAGGTTCCGCATATTTGGCATCGGCATAAGCCTTGATGAAATCTTTGCCGCCCGGCAAATCCTCAAGCGGTTTGCCAATACCGTGAGCGAGCGTGCCGTCAGCGGCAGGTCCGGCAATTTTGTTAAAAGTATCAGAGAGAATCCCCGAATCGCTCATGAAAATAGAAGCTATCTTCAATTCAGTCATTTGCCGCTTAATAAGAGCTGCTTCGGTGGCAACTCCGCCAAAAAACACCATGTCAGGATTTTTGCTTTTAATTGTAGTCAGAAGAGCTGAAAAATCCTGTTGCCCAACCGAAACGCCGTCAAAGGAAACAACTTCACCGCCATTATTCTTGACTGAGGCAATAAATTGTTCGGCATTGGTTTTCCCGTAGTCAGTTTTATCATGGATGACGGCAAAGGTTTTCAGGCCCCAGTCTTTTGCAGCCACATTGCCGGCCACTTCATTCTGGATATCGGCGGCTGTTATCACCCGGGTTATCTCTTTAAATCCATCTTTGGTAATATTGGGGTGAATGGCCGCGGCAATAACGGCAGGCAAGCCGTTTTTGTGAAATACCGGCACGGTGGCCAGAGCCGCGCCGCTGTTGAAATGGGCAACAACCCCAACAATATTAGGGTCTGAGGTAAGCTTGTTCGCGGCGTTAACAGCAGTTGTCGGATCACCGGCATCATCCACTGCCACAAGCTCAAGTTTATAAGGCAGCTTGCCTGCAGCATTTGCCTGATTAATTGCCAATTCAACTGAGTTTTTCATGCCCACACCAATAGCAGAGTTGCCGCCGGTCAGAGGACCGACAAAGCCAATTTTGGCAACTTTGTTTGTGCTGCCGCCACAGCCGGAAAGCACACCTGCCAGCACAAACAAGACAAGCGTCAGACTGATAAACCATTTTTTCATAAATTTTTTCCCTCTCCTTCAAAAAAATTAATACCATGTCACTACCAGCTTCGCCGGCGCACACCTCCCGGATAAAAAATAAGTGCCGATACGGAAACAGTTCCGATCGACACTTCATCGTGCAGCAAAAGTATGTTATTACATGGTATGCTTCTATTCTATAGCAAGAAGGAAAATAATCCATTGTCTCTATAGTACAAATAAATCCTAAAATTAATGTCCCTTACAGACAAAGTTACTCGTCAGCCATACGAATGAGCTTAATCGCAAGTGACATGGCAAAGCGTTCTTCACTGTCGTCAAGATTACTATTGAGAATGTCAGCAATCTTTTTATACCGGTATTTGATGGTATTATAATGAATGTACAATTTTTCAGCAGTTTTTCTTAAATTCCAGCCACAGTCATTAATACAAACGAGCGTCTGAAAGAATTCAGTTCCGTATTTCTTATCATACTGCTTCAGCTTACCAATGGACAAATCACAAAATTCTCTGGCTTCGTCAGTATTATATAAAGATTCCAGCAGTTTATACACACCAATGTTTTTGTAAAATACCGTTTTATTTTGCTTATAGAGTAACCGGCCAATCTGAACTGCCGTTTTTGCCTCCTGATAACTCAAATGAACGTCCATTACGGATTTTTTGTGATTACCAATACCAATCGTGACAAAGAAGTGATGATTTTTTTCCACATTTGTTTCAATTTCCAGGCAAACGGCCGCTAACTGGGTGTGGAAAGCGCTCATATTCAAGGTCTGAGTCTCAATTAAAAAAACGATACTGTCACTCAGGCTTGCAAAAATCAGCGGAGCAAAATTATGTTTTATCAACAGCTTGCATGTTTCAAAAATCTGTTCGCGAATCATTTCCAGTGACTCGATAGCCTGGCAGTGGCTGGCCTCGAGATAGCTTTCCTTAAATCCGTGAATTTCAACCAGAACGGCCGTCAGTCCTTTTGAAAAATCCCAGCCGTACAAGCTGGCCCGGTTTGTCACTTCATCACGGTATTTAATATTGTTCATAATCAGATCTTGAATAAATTCATTTTTATAGCGATACTCAATCTCCAGATTCGATATTTTCTTCTGCACATTAAGTTTTAACACCGTGCTGGCATGTTCGACAGCAATATCGTCACAGTCATCGGCGTTACTGCCTTGTTCTCGCCGGCAATAAATCAGATACCCGAAAACCCTGTTGTCGCTTCGTATCGGATAGCTCATATACTGAAGCAAAAGGTCTTCCAAGGCCGTATTTAATATACTGTCCCTGAATTGTGGCGTTCTGGCAGAAATATAATTTTTCCTGAAGTAAAGGTCGAAATAAGCGACGTCCCGGTCTATGATTGTTCCCAGGGTATTGATAATTTGCTCTGTTTCACCGCCGCTTAAAACAAGGTTAGTGAAGGAACGGTGAATATTTTCAGAAAGCTGCAGCCGTCTGGCCTGGTCATTGACAATTTGGGACAAGACAGGATGAATGACATCGATAAAAGCAAGATTTACCGGCATATATACGATCGGGAAGGCCAGTTCTTCGGCTAACGCCAGGACTTCTTCCGGTAAAGTGTCAATAAACCTTGTTATCTTGACAAACAATGCCGCAGCCTGTGCCTGATTAATATTTTTAATTAAATCCAGAAATTTCAACGTATCGTCTTTCATAATATAACCGGTTGTCATGAGGATTTCTCCGCCCCTGATCCAATTGTGAATATCCGGAGCATCCATGACTGAAACTGAAGTCACCATTCGATCCAAGCCGTTTTTCCCTGCCAAAACTTCAAAATTAGCAAATGCTGGCGTTGACAATAAATCTCTCACTGTAATGGCCATTTTTCACCTTCTTTCCCTAAACCCTATGGTTTCATTAATTGTTGAGACCGCCTGTCAATAACAGGACAAGTGTAATATGAACAAAGAAGTATCGGCTCTATGCCGATACTTCTGTTTAGGAATCGCTTAACCCTTTAATTTTCCTACGCGCTCCTTACGAACAGCAGCAACGTCCCTTCGTTGTTTACGAGGAGCTCGTTTGATCATCAATCAACCATTACTTAATAATTGGTTCAAATTAATTAACCATCACCGCTAACAGTAGTATACCAAAAGGACGCGTGGGGCATTACTGACATTGGCTAAGATGAAATGCTCAGACAAAAACCAAAAAGTTTATACCATAAAATACCGGGTGGCTTTGATGCTCATAGACAGTTAAGATTCCGCTGACTCTCAATATTAAATTTACTGCACCAGCAATGCCAAGAAAATTACCAAAGGTACGGTTGGCGCATAGCCAATTTTTCCGTGGTTTTAGGCTGCAAAACAGTTCCGCCTTGTTCGTATTAAACTATGTGAAAGCACGTATCTTCCTCTGGAGGAAGGTGCCGAACCCGCGAGGCGGAAGGAGCCTCGACAGCAGACATCACCGGCCGATTGGGCTCAGTCTGCTATTGCTGTCGGTCGCCAAACCAACATATTTTTCGTAACTAACAGGATGTGCTTATCTGTTTAAACGACCGTCTTTCTTAGAACTTGTACGTCAATTGCATTCTCGTATAATCTCCCAGTTTGAAATCCTCTGCTCCATACAGCGTATCTCGTTTGCCTGTGCCTTTCGCATCAAAGGTATAGAACGCTTCTAACAGGAAGTCTTTGGCCGGTACATAGCCGACTCCCAGCGTAAAGCTGCGGATACCATCCAGATACCGGTCCGGTACTCCTTCGGTGCCGTTGCCGCCAAAGAACGCACCATGATCAAAGCGCTTGTAGTCGGCAAAGGCATTCCAGCTGCCCGGGTGATCCGTATCGCTATGACCTATATCCACACGGGCTACCCAGAACCGCGGTGTTCCGCCCGCTTCCCGGCCGGCTAGCGTAAAGTCCGACGTTCCCGCTGTGTGGTTATATAGCGTTTTCCCATTCATGAACCGGCCAAAATCAGTCAGGTTCTGTCCCAGGTCATAGGACAAGGTGATTTGATCATTGAGCTTCCATTTTGCCCCCACGCCGACGACATTGGCCAGCTGATCAAAGTCATATACGTCATTGGTATCGCCATTGGCTACCGCTATGCTGTGCTGCTTGTCATTGACAGAACGTAAATACCAGGCCTGGATTCCCAGATTATCGCCGATCTGCTGTTTTGCCTGGGCAAATACAGCATTATTTATGGACGGGATCCGGTCCTGTACCAGTACCGTACCTTCTACTGACAGAATTTCTCCCAGTTCCTCCAACAGCGCTAAGGGCAGAGAACTGTTGTCCTCCGGCTGCCAGGTAGTTCCTGCCAGCAAATTAACAAGAGCCTGAACCGCAGATCCTATATCAGCATCAACGAGGTACCCCCTATTGTTAACCGCCGTACCAGCAGAAAACCGTTTCCACGAGCTTACCATTTTCAAGGAATTCTGCCGATCCCATAAGGAGGTAATGGCCTTGGCCTCCGCTTCCTCCTTCGTAAGTGTTATAAAATCACTTGCGCTGACTTCATCTATGGGTATCACATAGTTTTCACTCCCCATAGGCTGTAACACCTGATCGCCCGTGTATTCTCCATAGCCCAGGAAGGTGCTTTCGAAAGTATATTTTCCTTCGGACAGCAGAAACGTGTTCGCATACGTGCCTATATTGACTGACGCTGAACCACTTGTTTCCAAAGAGGATTCTATTTTATTCCATACACTTTCTGCGGCCTGTTCCAATGCTTCCTGATTAAACCAGTCTGCATAGGAAATTTTCGCCGTAGAATTGTTCAAATACGGACTT
>JAQSXM010000109.1 GCA_029256645.1 Sporomusa sp.
ATCTTCGGCCTGCATAATACGCCCACCCTTCCTGTCGGCCAAATCGGGTGCAAGGAAGGCCCGTTGATGGCGGCTGTTGACACTACGTTTCTGACCATCAAGGGAACCGGCGGTCATGGCGCCATTCCCCATAGTACCCGGGACCCGATTACGGCGGTTGCCGCTGTTATTCAGGGGTTGCAGACCATTGTCAGCCGTCAGGTCGATCCGCTGGCGGCGGCGGTTATCTCCTTCGGCACCATCAACGGCGGTCATGCCCATAACGTAATACCCGACAAGGTGGAGCTGACCGGTACTGTCCGGACGTTTGACGCTGTACTGCGCCGGGAGATGCCTGGCAGGATGCAGGGGCTGATCAGCGGCATTGCCCAGGCGATGGGCACACAGGCTGAGTTTGTCTACCGTCAGGATTTGCCGGCTGTCTTTAATCCGCCCGGTTTGGCTGCCTGGTGCCGCCAGCGGCTGGAGCAGGTTGTTGGCACAACCGGCGTCGTTACGCCTGTACCAAGTATGGGGGGCGAGGACTTTGCCCTGTTTCAGGAACAGATACCTGGCGTATTCTTGTGGCTGGGAGTAGGCAATCCGGCCAAAGGCATTGTCCATCAATGGCACAACCCCTGCTTTGATATTGACGAGGACGCACTTAAATATGGGGCTGCGGCGTTAGCCCAGCTAGCCTATGATTATCTGGGGGGAGTGGGACGTTAGTCAAGCCGGTTTAAGGCCAAGGATGCTTAGGAAAAGCATTCTTGGCCTTTTAAAAATATTTAAAGGGTTCTTTTTTCCATTGAGAAATAATACAATAATGGAAAATAAATACAAACAATAAATTATTCACACTGCCGGGTATTATTTGTTATAATAAGCAATCATATATATACAACAAGCCAGGTATTTTACAAGATGACTGTGTGTTGGTAAAAACGGAGAATCAAGCCCCGGTGGTAGGAGTATTGCGTCATATTAGATTAAATAATTTTGAAAGTGGAGTCATGTAATGCGCTTCTTACATAAGTTTACGCTATTGCTTGGTATATTGATTATTATTAGTGGCTTTATTCAGTTTACTATTTTTGAGAGGTCTTTTATTGCCACTACTAATTCTCTATTCTTAGCAACAAACGAAAAAGCAGCACATAATGTTGGGGAGCAACTTGTAGCCTATTTTAGTAAGATTGAGACTTCATTAAAAGCGATTGCCGCCAGTGAACGAATTAGAAGCGATCCAAAACTGCTTGATGACGTCAATTCGTTTATCCCTGAATTAGATCTGATTTTCATTATCGATAAACAAGGCCATGTCTTACTGGCCAGTGGGATTACCGGTGTTAGTCCTGATTTGGATTTATCACAAAGGGATTATTTTCAGCAGGCGATTCGGGGGGAAACGTACATTAGCGGTGTCTTTACGAGCCAGGGCGGTCGTAAGGTTATTTCAATAGCAACCCCCATTGTTGAGAATGGTACTATTGCAGGTGTGGTTTTTGGTGTTATCCGGTTGCATGGTGATACATTAGCATCCATGTTTGGCGATAAATCCTTTGGCCGTGGTGGATTTATTGCCATTTTAGACAGGCAAGGGACTATCGTTTATCATAATGACCGGGAACGCATCGGACAGATGGGAAGAGCCTTTAATCAGTTACAGGGCATAAGCGGCTCGACGGTTATGCAGTATGATTCAGACGCAAATTATTATCTGGGATATAGTAAGGTTCCGGGACTGAACTGGACTGTTATTGTGAATACACCGGCTGCTGAGATAACACAATTACGTAATAGGATGATTTACGAAATTCTGGCAGTATCATTATTGGTCATTCTTGTAATTATTGCTATTGGTACATATACAGTGCGGCGATATACGAAGCCTCTCGATAAACTAGTGGAAGCATTTAGCGCTGTCAAGAGAGGGAAATATAAGAAGATTGCCCCTTATGGCTATGCTGCGGAATTTGATGAAATGATCCAGGTTTATAATGACACTATTGAAAAACTCGAAGAAGTTCACACTACGCTGGAAGGCGCTGCAGATATGGATGATTTGACCAACGTGTATAACCGAAGGTCTTTTGACAAAATACTGGGAATTCTTGATAGTGAAATACAGGATAACTCTTTGGAAACTATTGGGATCATGATCTTAGATATTGATAACTTTAAGCAGACCAATGATACGCAGGGGCATCTGTCTGGTGATGAGGTGTTGAAAGAGTTTGCTGCGATCATCGTATCTGTTGTAGGTGTCCGGGCAGTATTCCGGTTCGGAGGGGATGAATTTGCGGTTATTTTGCGCAACAGCTCGTATGACGGGATTGCCTTTATGGCAGAAGAGATACGTTTGCGTTGTGAACAATCTTTCCGTGGTTACACAGTCAGTATTGGTACTGCAACCTATCCCCGCAATGCTGATTCAATCGGCGAATTACTGAAGCTGGCCGATAAGGCTTTGTATATTAGTAAAGAGATTAGAAACAAAGTAACCGCCTATGAGACAAGTAATTAGCAGGTCCATAATTTGTTCTTTAGATGTTACATATAAGATGAAAAAACCTCATTTTGACTTGCCAAGTTACATAACACAGGTGTATTATAATAAAGTAAAGAATGGCAAAGATGCCTTGCAGGTTACCCGCAAAGCGTCTTTTTTCCATTGGAAGGGAGGTGTAAAGGTTGGTATCAAGTGAACGGTTGCAGGCTAATCTGCGTGAACTGGCTGCAATTGGCGCTACTGAGGGCGGCGGTATTACCCGGTTGGCCTATGGTGATGCTGACTGGCAGGCGCGTCTTTTTTTAATTGGCCTTATGGAGCAGGCAGGTTTACAGGTACGTTGTGATGCTATTGGTAACCTGATTGGCCGGCGGGAAGGCCGCAATCCGGCAGCACCGGTAGTTATGGCCGGATCTCATATTGACAGTGTTCCCAATGGGGGGAACTTCGACGGGGTCATAGGGGTTCTGGGTGCGATTGAAGCAGTGCAGACACTGGCCGAGGCGGGGATTATGACCTATCACCCTATTGAGGTGGTGGTGTTCGCGTCAGAGGAATCCAGTCGTTTTGGGGTTGCCACTCTGGGCAGCAAGGCCTTTTGCGGCGAACTGCCGGCTGCTGCCCTGAAGATAAAGGACAAGGATGGTATTACTCTGGCAGAGGCGATGCGCAGCAGAGGGCTTTCGCCTGAGACAGTTGGTGACGCGCACTATTCCTCAGACATTAAGGCGTTTCTGGAACTACATATTGAGCAGGGTAAGGTTCTGGAGAATGCAGGCAAGCAAATCGGGATAGTAACCGGTATTGCGGCGCCAACCCGGATTCGGGCTGTCATTACAGGCCAGGCCGACCATTCGGGAGCGACCCCTATGAACCTGCGGCAGGACGCATTAGCCGCCGGAGCGGAGATTATTCTGCTTGTTGAGCAGTTAGCCTGCGCGGAGATGGCTTGCGGAACGGTTGGCACAACAGGCATTGTGAAAGCCGAGCCCGGTGTTATGAATGTCATCCCCGGCAAGGTTGAGCTGGGCATTGATATTCGCAGTATTTGCCAGGACAGTAAACAACGGGTGGTTGATAAGCTCTGCCACGAAATCGAAAAAGTCCAAGCACGGCGTGGGGTGGCGGTTAACCTGGATATCCTTAGCAACGAAGTGCCTGTAAAACTGCCTGACGAGATGGTTAGTTTGCTACAGGGCATTTGTGTTAATTTGCAGTATGCCAGCATGACAATGCCAAGCGGTGCCGGGCACGATGCCATGCACTTGGCGGCAATGACACCTACCGGTATGATTTTCATTCCGTGTCAGGGCGGGATAAGCCATAACCCTGCCGAGTGGGCGGAGCTCAGTGATATTGCAGCAGGGACTGAGGTTTTACTTGCGGCAATCCGGCAGCTGGCAGCGGCAGAAAGAACGCACTAATAAGGCTCCCAATATAAAAACCGTCCAGCTGGACGGTTTTTTTGTAAGTAATCACTTAAATATAATATTCATTTGGTGTTGGCAGTTTTGTATAGTATTCAATAATCTCCCGACGACGAATGATTCCGATAAAGATGTCACTGTCATCAACTACCGGGATGAAATTCTGTACGATTGCCAACGAAAGCAGATCCTCTATTTCCGCATTAATTCGTACAGGTGTGTTGGTCATACGCTGGGGAATGTCTTTGATAAAAATCCGTTCAGTACCGGTAAAGGTTAGGTCTGGTGTGTTTTTCATTGTCCATAGTAAATCACCTTCAGTAATTGTCCCGGCGTATTTTCCCTGCTCATCAATGAGCGGAACCGCTGTATAACGGTGGTATTCCATTTTCTCAAGTGCCTGTCGCATGGTGCAATTTAAAGGCAAGTATTTTACTTCGTTTTTGGGGATCAGGAAAAAGGTAATATTCATGTAATACTCTCCTCCGGTATCTTTCTAATGATTTCAGACAGGGAGTGGGGTAGATGTAGATAGTCTTACAGGATTTTGTGTTGTTTTCTGTCTGAATTTAGGAGATATCATTGTATTATATTCAACGCAGGCTTCATTTTTCCTTTACCAGACAGGGCTGTGGTTGCGGCTTTTCCTCTTGTCTTAGAAATATTCCCGGTGGAAACGATAGTCTATAAACCGATTACATAAAAGTTGAGAAAGGTCTGAATAGAAAAAAACAGCCGCTTGTCCTCTCTACAGGAAAGCGGCTGTTTTTGCTATTTAGGTATTAAATGTTTGTCTCATTAGGGATAATATCTTCTAGAAACAGTGTAAAGGATGATAAATTATGTAAAGCAATAATGAATCTAATAAAAAGGACTATTCTGTTGGCATTATTACCATGTAAAAGAATTATATAAGTTCATTAAGCGAGTGATGGAGATTACGTGCATTTTTGGTGCTTTTTTTCCCCAATTATGGTAACACAATTGATTTGTGTTACCAGTGATTAAAATAACTATATATGAAAATACGCGATTTTCTCCATATTTCCTCTTTTTTTATCAAATTTTGCTATTTTTTTTATAAGTTTAAGTTTATATAAATATTATCTAACTCGTCTTTGGTAATTCCGATGTAAGCTAAGGTAACGCTGGGAGCCGAATGGTTAAGTAGTTTTTGAATTTTTGTTACATCTGCGCCGCTTTTGTAGGCCCAGTAACCAAATGTTTTTCGTAATGTATGTGTCCCGATAGCGCCTTTAATGCCTACAGCACGTGCGGCCCGATTCATGATCCGGTATGCTTGAATGCGGGTAATCGGCTGTTCACCTTTTTTGCTTTTAAAAAGCCAGTCATTTTCACTGCTAATGCTTGCAAGGTATTCATCAATCGTTCTTTTACATGTATCAGAAAGTGGGAAATCTTTTTTTTTGCCTGTTTTCTTTTCACGAATGATCACCCGGTCTTTGGTTTTTACGTCACTTATCTTCAGAACCAATAGATCAGAGATTCGCAACCCGCTATTAATACCTAGAACGAAAAGAAGGTAGTTACGCAGATTTTGTTTTTTCAAATAACTTTTTACTGCATCAATTTGTTGCTTATCGCGAATCGGCTCAACATATTCCATGGGGTCTCACATCCTCAATAATGTTTCTAACCATGTAATTATATAATAAGTTACCTTAACGCGGTCAAAGAAATGTAACACAAATCAATTGTGTTACATTTCTTCTTTGGAATGGGCTAAACATTGGGTAGTGAAAGTTCAGAGGAGGTTTGGTTGTAGAGTTGATTGCTCGTGGATAGGCAACGTGTTGCTTAGAGGTGTCAGATATGGCTGACAGAGGTCCGATTTTATGTGTAACTTTAAAAATAAAGGGGGCGAAGCCGCTTCTAGTACTGTAGAGGCGGGAAATATGAAAATGAATCTAACGACGAAAATGATCATTTATTTTTTGCTGGTTGTAGCAGTGGCCGCAGCGGGATTTACTTACACCGTTTGGATGGTTAATGACGCCGTAAACGAGAACCTTGAACTCAAAAATACAATGGTACCCCTGCTTCTTAAAACAAATGAGATTACTTATAATGCCACAGCCCAGGTAGCTTACCTGCGGGGATGGTTTATTTACGGGGATCCCCGGTTTCTGGACTCCTGGAAAAAAGCCAGCGATGCATCCACCGCAACTGAAGAAGATCTGCTCAAGATTTCTGTTGTTTCGGTAGAAGGGCGCAAATATGCAGAGGATACTAAAAATTTAGACGGTAAGTATACAGAACTGGCCGAAAAAAAGTTTGTTCCGATGATACAAGCCGGTAAACGGGATGAGGCCCTCAAAGTCATGACTGAGGAAATGGGGCCTATTGCGCAGGCCCTTGATGCACAACTTGTGGAACACACTAAGTTTAGGGCCAAACAAATCAATAATGCCCTTGATGGGGCTGTCGCCAACGCCCAGCAGGCCAAGATGGCAGCAATTATTGCCGCGGTGTTTGCTACGATAATCGGGATCGCAATTGGCTTTTTGGCAGCTCGCAGCATATCCCGGCCAGTCAATGCCTTGGCCGTGGTGGCCCGGAAGGTGGCAGCCGGTGACCTGACCGAGAATGTGAAAGTCGATCGTCAGGACGAGATCGGTCAATTGGCAGAAGCCTTTAATACGATGGTTGCGCAACTTAAGGACCTGATCAGGCAGGTAACCATTAATGCTGAACAGGTCGCAGCCTCCAGTGAGGAGCTTACCGCTAATTCTGAGCAATCGGCTCAGGCCTCCAACCAGATCGCAACAGCTATTACTGATGTGGCTGCCGGGGCTACGGCGCAGATGGAGGCTGCCAATGATACCTCTGCTGTCGTGGAGCAGATGTCGGCAGGTATTCAACAGATCGCAGCCAACGCCAATCAGGTGTCTGATCAGTCGGCTCAGGCCGCCGATAAAGCCAAAAATGGTGACAAAGAAGTGGAAAAAGCGGTTAAGCAGATGCAACAAATTGAAGATACAGTCAATACCTCCGCCAGGGTTGTCGTCAAACTGGGCGAGCGCTCCAAGGAAATCGGCCAGATTGTGGACACTATCTCCGGTATTGCCGGTCAGACTAATCTGCTGGCATTAAATGCTGCAATTGAAGCCGCCCGGGCTGGCGAACAGGGACGGGGTTTTGCCGTGGTGGCAGAAGAGGTGCGAAAACTGGCTGAGCAGTCACAGGAGGCGGCTAAGAAGATTGCCGAACTCATCGGGGAAATACAGGGAGATACAGATAAAGCTGTAGTAGCTATGCATGAGGGGACGCAGGAAGTCCAGCGGGGGACTGCGGTGGTCAATGCCGCCGGAATGGCATTTAAAGAAATTATGGCTGTAGTGGATCAGGTATCTGATCAGGTGAAGGAAATTTCGGCAGCCATTCAACAAATGGCTACCGGGAGTCAACAGATTGTAGCCTCGGTTAAGAAAATTGATGATCTTAGCAAAAAATCAGCAGGCGAGTCCCAGGGGGTCTCGGCAGCCACTGAAGAGCAACTGGCTTCCATGGAAGAAATTGCAACTTCCAGCCAGGCCCTGGCCCTGCTAGCTCAGGATTTGCAAACAGCGGTAGCCAGATTCCGTGTGTAAATGGGGATTAACTGGAGGCGGGCTAAATGACATCAGAACAAATGGTGGTCTTTCGGCTGGGGGATGAGGAGTACGCAGTTTCTATCACTCAGGTGAAAGAGATTATCTGTTATAAGGGCGCGAATAAATTACCTAATATGCCGGATTATCTGGAGGGAATCATTAATCTTAGAGGTAAGATAATCCCGGTAGTGGACTTAGCCAAACGCTTCCGGCTGATACCGGAGATAGCCAAAGGCAAACAAGCAGTCATTGTAGAAACAATGGGCCTGGAAGTCGGGGTTGTAGTGGATGAGGTTACAGAGGTGCTGATGCTTGACGACAGCGCTATTGAGCCAGCTTCAATGATGACCCATGCCGGAGCATTCCTCCGTGGCATCGGTAAACAGGAAGAACGCCTGATGATAATTCTTGATTTGGATAAGCTGTTTAGGCAGGAAGAGCAAGAACTGCTGCAATTTGTTGGATAAGTAGTTTACTGACAAGATGCCATCTTTTGGGGCTGTAACAAAATGCTGTTTTTAGTGAGCCGCATTAAGAAAGGCAATGACGGTGGTTGGGGCTTGAAAAAGACCCAACCACCGTCATTTTGTCTTAGCCTTTAAGGGTTACACCTTAGTTGTTTTTCCATAACGTTTTTCCAGATAGGGGATAAGCCCGCCTGCGGATAGAACATCCATAACCGGTTCGGACAATGCTGTTGCCTGATAGGTCTCGCCTGTAGTTTTATTATCGATGTGTCCTGTATCTAAGTCTATTGCAAGGGTGTCGCCGTCGCTTATCTTTTCAATTTCAGTGCACTCCAATACCGGCAGCCCAATGTTGATGGCATTCCGATAAAAAATTCGTGCAAAAGATTTGGCTATAATGGCACTGACCCCAGCTATTTTGAGAGCAATGGGTGCTGTTTCCCGGCTAGATCCAGGGCCAAAGTTATTGCCTGCCACCATGATATCACCGGGAGAGAGTTTCTGGTTAAAATGCTCATCAATACCTTCCATGGCATGCGCAGCGATAACCTCGAGCGATTTCTCAAGATATTGCGGCGGCGAAATTAGATCTGTGTTGATGTTATCTCCGTACTTTAATACTTTTCCAATCAGTTGTTTCATCATTACCCCTCCTACAGATAGTTGCGCGGGTCGGTAATTTTACCAGTAATGGCAGCAGCAGCTACCGAGGCCGGGGAGGCCAGGAATATCTCCGATTCTTTATGGCCCATGCGGCCGAGGAAGTTGCGGTTGGTAGAGGAGATTGCCCGTTCGCCGCTGGATAATATTCCGCTATGCAGACCAAGGCAGGCACCGCAGCTAGGTGCCAGAATCATGGCGCCGGCTTCGGATAAAGTCTCAATAATGCCGTCCTTTAGGGCTTGATGGTATATCGATCTTGATGCCGCAGACACGAGTAAGCGGACGCGGGGATGGACCTTTTGACCCTGGAGTACTTTAGCGGCTT
Organism: Sporomusa sp.; assembly: GCA_029256645.1. The sequence goes on from JAQSXM010000109.1 coordinate 8,988, forward strand.
CTGTCAGGTCGCTATAGCGGCCATTTGTACAGGAACCAAGATAGGCTTGATGGATAATCTCCCCTGCT
>JAQSXM010000110.1 GCA_029256645.1 Sporomusa sp.
CGCAGTGCCGCCAGCATCTATTAACAGATCACTGGCCGCACCTAGCGCTGGATTGCCCGCAAGGCCTGAACAGGCATCAGAACCGCCGCATTCTGTTCCCAGGATGAGTTCTGCGATGTCGACAGCCTCCCGTTTCAGGCCTGATGCTGCAATCAGCATTGCCTGAGCTGCAACAGCGCCGGCCTGTATTGACTTATTGGAACCGCCCTCGTCTTGAATAATAACAATATGTACCGGTTTATATGGACATTGACGTTTGATTTCGGCTGCCACATCCTGCGCCCGGATCACCTCACAGCCTAAACCGACAACTACGATCCCATAGACATTGGGATGAATACCATGACCGACAAAGGCGCGCGTGGTTTGCTGCGCATCTTCGCCTAACTGCGAACAGCCATGTTGATGTTCAACCCAGGTAGTTCCTCTTACATTTGTTGCAATCCCTCTTGCTACTTGATTGGCGCAATTTACTGTCGGTAATATCAGTACATGATTGCGGATTCCGACTGTGCCGTCCGGACGGCGATACCCCATAAAGTTCATACCATTATCACTCCTTTGTTCTATTCTCTAAGTCGCCACGGCCACGGCAGCCGCCCAGATTATGCACATGGGTGTGTTGTCCGGCTGCTATCAGGGTAGTTGCCACCCCAATAACCTCACCATACTTTATTATCTTTTCATCTTTGGCAATATTTCTGATCGCTACTTTATGAGCAAATGGGATTTTATCGATGACATGCAGGCTTATTATGTTACCGTCAACATTGATCTCAATACCACAGCCTGCTGCAATATCCTCAGTTACAGTGGCAACATTGTCTTTGGACTTCATAACAAGGGCTTTGAACTTATTCACAACTTCGCCTCCAGGATTAAAATGAATTCCGCCAATTTATAATATTAGCAACTTTCATGCCAGGCTACATAACCGTTCTGCCTATAGCCATAGGGCCTGAATCCTGCATACCAATGGTATACCGTACTCAATCAGTCCCATACGCCTTTATGAAACAAAGTATTGCAGATGCAACGCTTTGTTTCAATTTTCTTGTTTCATCAGGTTTCCTCCAGCCGGCGGATTCTTCGCCATAGGGTTGTTCGGCTAATCCCCAGCCGTTTAGCAGCCTGAGTATAATTATATTTTTCTTCAAACAGTATTTGTTCAATTTTATTTCGCTCTAAAACACCTGGTATTTCGTTACTTACAACCCCACTCATGATCTGCCCGCAGCCTGCCAGCTCGCGTCTAACCATGGCCTCCTCAATAACCGGCCCCTCTGCAAGCAACCTTACCCTTTCAATTACGTTTTCCAGTTCACGAATATTGCCCCGCCAATATTGCTGCTGCAATAATTTAGCAGCGCTCTCACTAATACTTACTTTGTTGCTTGCTGGTGACTTTTCCAGAAAACTTTGGATTAACTCCGGAATATCTTCAACCCGCTCCCGGAGTGGTGGAATATGCAGCCTGAGAACATCCAGCCGGTAGTACAGATCAGCACGAAACTTTTTATTGTCAACTAAGGACATCATATCCTGATTGGTAGCAGCCAACACCCTCACATTGACTGGCATAACACCATCAGCCCCTAACCGCATTACCTCTTTTTCCTGCAATACCCGCAGCAGCCTTGCCTGCAACGCCAGCGGCATTTCGCCAATCTCATCCAGGAAAATAGTACCCCCATGTGCTAATTCGAATAAGCCGGACTTCCCGCCTTTCTTGGCTCCGGTAAAGGCTCCTTCGTCATAGCCAAAATGCTCACTCTCCAGTAAGCTCTCCGGCAGCGCCGCACAATTAATTGCCACAAACGGTCCTGTCTTCCGGTTGCTTGCGTTGTGGATACTTTGGGCAACACATTCCTTGCCGGTGCCGGATTCCCCGGTTATCAGCACTGTGGCATCATTGCCTGCGTACTGTCGTACACGTTCTTTAATCACTTTCATTTGCGGGGAGGAAGCAATCAATTGGTCCAGGTGAAACTTGGCCTTAAGGCCATTTTTATTCAATTTTTGGCGGACAACCTGCTCGAAATACTGCAGTTGAGTCACATCCTGCACATTGGCTATCGCCCCGACTATAGCTTCGCCAAGCTTAATTGGTATTCGCTTGATTGCGAAGACCCGTCCATTTACACTCTGTACACTTTCCCGTTCATACTTATTGCCAGCCAGACAATCCCGCAGTCGATCACCTGGAATAAGGGTTTCAATCGGCCTGCCGATAACATCTGAACAAGTCATTTTATACATTCGTTCCACTGCGGGGTTAAAAATGGTAACCTGCTCATTTTTATCGATGGCAATAATGCCGTCAGCCGAGGCATTGATGATTGTTTGAAACAGCTCTGCCTTCTCACGCTCGCGCTGCCGTACATGAGCAAGGTTGATTGGCCTCAATAATTGCTTTACTGACAGCCTCTGCCGAGGATTCAATCAATACAACCCTTAAGCCTCTGTCTATAAGCAACTTAGCCGATGACGCATCGCCCAGAAAGGTAGCAATACCTTCACTACAAGCCGTTTCCAGTACAGCTTCATCAAACAGCTCATCCTCAACAAGAATCTCGCGAATTGGTGTGCCAATCAGTTCCCCAGCTTTTCACACTCAAATAAAAAGCGCCGCATAAATACTACGCCCACCGTACCTGAAACATCACCAATGCTTTTTAGCGCCCGCAGGATATCAAAGGCTGTAACCTGAATCTCCACAACCGGCACATCCACATGCTTGGCAATCAGCGAAGCAGTTGCCCCCCGGCTGACAATAACATCTGTACCGCCTGCGAAAGCCTGATATGCCTGTTCTAACCCCACTTCCAAAAGGCCGGGTATTACCTCAATCTCTCCCGTCCAGTCAAAGTCCCGCCTGGCCAGTACTCCATTGGCAGTATCAACAATATTGGTCATAGGAGCAATGATAGTAATCTTCATAAATCCACCTCACTTTACAGCTATATTAAAGAATTCTGCAAAACTTTAACGCGTTGTGTATAGTTAAAGACCTGATAATATGTCAATTTAAAGCTGCTGCAAGGACAGACTGCTTTTATCTTCATTATACTGGTGTATACCGGCGGCGGAAAGGATTACTGGCAAATATTACAGAAAAATGCAGACCGGCTCCGTTTAAAAAACGAGGCCGGTCTGCATTAAATTGTTATCTTGCTATTGCCCCTTACGAAAAATTTTTCTTACACTAAATTTACCGTTCTGGATATCGTCAAACAGCGTATATACAACAGGTACAACCACCAAAGTGAGGATTGTTGAGGTGATCAGACCGCCAATGATCGCATGGGCCATCGGCGCACGGGCTTCAGCACCTGGTCCGATGCCTAAGGCTAACGGAATCATCCCCACAATCATGGCTGCTGTTGTCATAATAATCGGCCGCATCCGCTGAACCGCAGCATCTACCAGCGCCTGGTTGCGCTCAATACCGGCTGCACGACGCTGTTTGGCAAAGTCGATGAGCAGGATGGCATTTTTGGTTACCAGACCCATGAGCATAATGATACCAATCAGGGACATTATACTCAGGTCACTGCCCATAACCAGGAGACCGACGATTGCACCGATTATAGCAAGCGGTAATGCCAGCATAATCGCAAAAGGATCAATATAGCTTTCAAACTGAGCTGCCAAAACAAAGAAGATAAACATTACCGCCATCGCCAATGCCATAATCATGCCTGTAAAGGCATCATTCATTGACTGGGTCTGGCCGGTTGTCACAAATTTATAGCCTTCCGGCATTTGCAGGTTGGCAACCCGTTTATTAAACTCTTTGTTAAAGTCGCCCAGTGTAGTACCGCTTAGATTAGCAGAGATAGTAATCTGTTGCTGATTGTCATAACGTTTAATCTGGGCCGGGCTTGTTGAGTATACTGTGTCAGTGACCTGTGACAGCGGAACCATCACAGCTTGCCCATTGGTACGGGCAGTACTGGACAGGTATACCTTGTTGACATCAGCTAAACTGCGGCGGGCTTCAGGATCCAGGATTACCCTGACATCATAGGCATCATCATCTTCTTTAAAGTCGGTCACAACTTTACCGTTAAACATTGCCTGGAGTGTATCAGCAATGCTGGCCGCCGAAATACCAAGGTCAGATGCCCGGTCCCGATTAACGACAATCTGAGCATCAGGGTTGCCGGCTTCATAACTGGATGTTACCTCAACAGTTCCCGGTACACTGGCAACGATTTGTTGCACCTGTTCGGAAATATCGGATAACGTCTCCAGCGATTGCCCTTGTATTACAAGTGATACCGGCTTACCGCTTGACATTCCTGATTTTTTAGACACGCTGATCTCAGCACCGGGAATATCCCTGAATTTTTGCCGGAGATCCTCAATAATCGCAGTGTCACTAATAGTACGCTCATTTTTCGCTGAAAGCTGAGCCATTATATTAATGTTATTTGCCTTTGTTACACTATACGTCATTTTGGCCTCAGGTATATCGCGAATCGTTTGTGACATAGTATCAGCCATTTCGCTGACCGCCTGCACGCTCAGGCCGGGGTCAACAATAGCAGTTACCGTTATTTCCCCATTATCGGCATCAGGAACAAAAGTGGAGCCTAAGAGCGGCATGAGCGCCAGGCTGCCGATGAATAACACGACTGCCGCCAATAGGATTTTACGGCGGTGGCCTAAAGCCAGACGTAAGAATTCACCGTATTTTACCGTTACCCTGTCAAACCAGTCGTTCCATTTAAGCCATATCTGGCCTAATCTTGTTGTACCTTTAATCTCAGAATGATCCAGATATTTTGCTGATAACATCGGGGTTAATGTGAAAGCAACAAACAAGGAAACCAATACGCTGGCCGCTACGGTTATGCCGAACTCTTTAAAGAATTGACCGACCATCCCGTTCATCATACCAACAGGCACGAAAACAGCTACCAGGGTAAACGTAGTTGCCATAACAGCAAGGCCAATCTCAGCGGTTCCATCAAGAGCAGCCGTTACCTTATCTTTTCCCATCTCCAGATGGCGCACAATGTTCTCGATAACAACAATCGCATCGTCAATCAACAGGCCAACAGCCAGTGATAAAGCTAAGAGCGACATTGTGTTCAGGGTAAAGCCCAGTACCTTCATCGCCAAAAAGGAAGCAATGACGGAAACGGGAATAGCAATACCCGCAATAATCGTTGTTCGCCAATTGCCCAGGAACAAGAAGACAATCGCAACTGCCAGGACACCACCAACAATCAGATTGAATTGAACATCCTGCACTGATTCATGGATGGTTATAGAGTTGTCGCGGACCACTACCAGATCAACGCCTGGCGGCAATTCCTTATTAATGCTTGCCAATTGTTTTTTTACGTTCTCTACAACATTAACCGTATTGCTGCCTGATTGTTTCATGATCTCCAAGCCAAGCGCCGGCTTGCCGTCCAGCTTGGTAATCGAACTGACATCAGCAGTGGTGTCTTTAATTGTCGCAATATTTCTCACATAAAGCTGAACACCATCACGTTGACCAACAGGTATATTAAGAAACTGACTTGTCGATGTAATACTGCCCACTGCCCGCAAATCGGTTTCCCGTTGGCCGTCAGTTACCTTACCGCCAGGAGAATCAATATTCTCATTACGCAGGCCATTGATTACTTCCGGTACGGTCAGGCCATAGGCGGCCATCTGATTACTATCCAGACGAATTTGGATTTCCCGGTCCAGGCCCCCCTGAACGGTAACTGAAGCTACCCCGTTTATTGCTTTTAACCGCTTAGTCAGTGTATCTTCAGCAAGCACCGTCAATTCCCGCTGACTGAGATCCCCGGTCAAAGCAATCGTCATAATTGGAGTATCATCAGGGTCAAACCGGATAACCGTAGGTGCTTTCGCATCTTCTGGCAATAGCGCCTGGAGACTGCCTATTTTATCACGGACATCCTGGGCGGCAGTGTCCGCATTGGTTTCCATGGTAAATTGAATAACTGTTGTTGACATGCCTTCGCTTGCCGTTGAGGTGACATGTTCAACACCGGACACCACATTAACAGCTTCTTCCACCTTTTGCGTCACCTTGGTTTCGACTTGTTCCGGCGATGCGCCAGGATACTGCACAGTAACTGCGACAACTGGTATTTCAATGCTGGGGTATTGATCCACATTTAAGGACATATAACTAACCAAGCCTAAAACTACCAGCGCCAAAATTATTACTGTTGAAAATACAGGACGCTTAATACTAATCTCAGTAAGTTTCATGACCTCTCCCCTACTCTATTGCGTTACTTTCACAGCATCTCCGTCTTTAATGCGGTTGACACTGCTCGTAATTACCTGCTCTCCCGGCTGTACACCGGCTTTAACGGCAATTGTATTACTGCTTATATCACCGATCTCAATCTGACGGCGAACAGCCTTGTCGTTTTCAAGAATGAAAACATAATATAAACCTTGTTTTTGCACAACTGCCGCTTGCGGTACAGTAAGAACCTTAGCACTATCGCCTGTCGTCAGTTGTATGTTGGCAAACATGCCTGGCTTTAACTCACCACCGGTATTATCCACTTTAATCTTGGTGCGGAACATCCGGCTTGCAGCTCCCGCTTCCGGATTCATAACCTCGACCACACCAGGAAATAGTTTGCCGGCATACGCATCAACAGTTACATTGGCCTTTTGTCCAATTTTAATGCGCCCTAAATCCTTTTGCTCTACATTGATTACAGCATATACCTGATTGATATCCTGTACCACCATCAATGCCGCCCCGGGAGAAACAACCTGGCCAATAGTGGCCGTCTTATTAGCAATAACACCATCAACCGGCGAGTTGATTACGCCATAGCTATACTGCTGCTGCGCACTGCTTTGGTTAGATGCAGCACTTGATAAATCAGCCTCAGCAGTTTTCAGTTTGGCCCTGGCATTATCTAACTGCTGTTCGGAAACGGCCCCTTTATCGTACAGCATCTGATAACGATTAAAATCATTCAGTGCCAACTCATAACCAACCTGGGCTTTTCTCACGGCATCACCGGCCTGGCGGGCAGAGTTTGCCAGTTCAACCGACTCCATTCTCACCAGCGGGTCGCCTGCTTTGACCTGTTGTCCCTCCTGAACAAGAACCTCTTCAATTCGTCCTGAGATTTTAGCACTCACTGTGGCTGACGTTTGTCCTTCCAGAGTACCGTTTAAGGTCAGGCTGGGTATTACATCCATATATTCGGCTTGAGCAGCTTTTACACTTAGCGCACTCTCAGCTGCATTTGTTTGCTGTTTAGTGCCTGCAAATACGCCAGTACGTACAACCAGCGTGATTCCCACTAACAATATCAGGGGAACTATCCAGTGCTTAACTTTCAATCTTTTCATTTAGACAATTCCTCCATTTTACTTAGAAATATTTAACATACCTACCAGTCGGTATGTTAAATCTAAAAATATTAGCGCCCTGCTGCCTGCGCTAAGTATTTATCAATGACCACATATTATCCATCATTCGCTGACGCAGTTCCGGGAATCGGTAATAACTTCCCAGTGATTTTTGGCCATTGACTATTGCCAGGATATTAGCCGCCAAGGCATAGCTGTCGATATTGCTCTTTATTTGACCGCTGTCCACAGCAACCTGAATCCGCTTGGCTAAAGCCTCACAAATCCAAATCTGGCTTTGCTGAATCTTCTCCTGGATATCAGGAAACACGCGCATCATCTCAATCATGAAATGTATATGATCAACACTAGACTCGCGTTCTAACCTAAAAAGCTCTTTGGAGTACCGCTCAAAGGCATCGTCAACCATTAATGAATGCAAAACCTCCTGAATACTATATTTGTCACTTAGTAAGTCAGTATATTTTGCTTCAAACCGTTGAAAGAAGAAATTAAGCGCCGTGCGCAGCAATTCATCCTTGCTGGAGAAATAATGATAGATTCCGCCTTTGGTAATACCAAGCTCATTGGCAACATCAATCAGCGAAACCGATTTGTAGCCACGCCGTAAAAACAGGCCTAACGCTGCAATGATAATACTTTCTTTAGCCATCTTATCGTCGCCTTTCACAAAGTATGCACATTTACATACCTACCAGTCGGTATGTTTTTATTATCTCGTAAAACTGCCCTACTGTCAATAGCCGATAGTAAAAACTTTATTCCGGAAATCACGCAACTTAACACAAGTTTGGCAGTGATATGTGTATGTAGTGCCGGTTATCACTCATAAAACCAATACCCCAAGCTGTGTAAAAAGCTCCGGGGTATTGGTTTACAAAACCCGTTTTTAATTTTATATATTGTAACTGAATTCCTGCTGATTAATCAATTCAAGGATTTCCTCACGCGCCTGCAAAAACTGCGTTGTATAACGCACCCGGTTAGAATTCTCGCCGGAGATTGCATACGTAAAAGCCGTTTTAAATTCCTTAACAATTCGGCCTGGCCGTCTGGACATCACTAACACCCTTGTTCCCATGGCTAACGCTTCATCTACATCATGGGTTATAAACAAAATCGTGCATCTGCTTTCCCACCATATGTTGCGCAATAAACTCTGCATCTGCTCGCGGGTCAGCGCATCTAATGCGCCAAACGGCTCATCCATCAATAATACGCGGGGTTTGTTAACCAAAGCCCTGGCGATTGCGACCCGTTGTTTCATACCTCCGGACAATTCATACGGCTTACTTTGACCAAACTCCTGTAAACCCACTTTTTTCAGGTATTCTTCAGCAAGCTTCCTGCTCTCGTTTTCCGGTATTTTACGCATTCTTAACCCAAACTGGATATTCTCCCGGGTAGTTAACCAGGGATAAAGGGGGGGCTGCTGAAAAACAACCCCGCGATGCCAGTCAGCCCCTTTTATCGGTTCACCATCCATTACCGCATTACCGGCAGAGGGGGCAATAAAGCCTGCAATAATTTTTAACAGAGTGCTTTTTCCGCAGCCGGAAGGCCCCAGCAAGCAGACAAACTCGCCTTCATTCAAGTTTAGATTGATGTTTTCCAAGGCATTGATACCATGATCCGGGTTATAGGTCAAAGACACATCT
>JAQSXM010000111.1 GCA_029256645.1 Sporomusa sp.
CGGAGCGCCTACGATTAACCCAAACGCTTTGCCAACAGGGGCACCAAAGGCTTTATTGATGGCATAGCTGGCCCGGGCGGTGTATTGAAGCTCAAGGTGACCGGCGTCGTTGGCATATACATCGCCAAAGGTGCGATCAAGTTCTTTTAAGGCAACCTCAATGGCCCGGCGGGCATCAGATACCTCTTCAGCCCCGAAAATAATCAGGGACCCATGGCCGGCACCGCCTTTGGTATCACGGGCCAGCTCAATGGCTACGATTTCGGTGTTAGTGGCTTTGACAGCTTCATCAGCAGCCATGATGTGCGGACCGGCACCGGTACGGGCGCCAAGGATACCAATCGAACGGTATTTGGGGTCAATTTTCATTTTTTCATGCAGTATCGGGTCAACATTAGCAATAACCAAACCAATGGTGTCGCCGATAGCGGTACCCACAAACTCGGTAATCCCTGGGTTAACTGCTGCTTTTACTGTTTCTTCGGCAGCAGCTGCCGGCCCGGCAGCCGTTTCCATACGCTTTTTGATTTCATCCATTACTTTTTCAATCAACTGGTCTTGCATGTAATTACACCTCCAAAATTATGCCTTACTTAACCTTAGGAAGAATTTTTTCAACATCTGTATGAGGACGGGGAATAACATGAATAGAAACAACTTCACCAACATTTCTGGCAGCAGCTGCACCAGCATCAGCAGCAGCCTTAACAGCACCAACATCACCACGCACCATAACAGTGACTAAACCTGAACCAATCTTTTCATATCCTACCAATACTACATTTGCCGCCTTAACCATGGCGTCTGCGGCCTCAATGGCCCCTACCAAACCTTTGGTTTCAATCAACCCTAATGCTTCGCTCACTGTTTACACCTCCTTTCGCACAAGATAATCTGTTAATTCGGCCAAACCTGCCCCGGTATATGCGGAAACACAGAAGAAGGGTTCTTTGATTCCGGCCTGAAAAAGACGGAGTTTAGCATCCTCCTGGTTAGCCCCCGGGGCATCTATTTTTGTGACCACTCCCACGACCGGCCGCGGAAACATTGCAGCAAAACCCGGCGGGAGGGTTATCCGGAAATCTGTCGCATCCTGCACCATAAGGACTATTTCTGCGTTTGTTGCTGTTACCGCCAGCGCCGAATAGAAACGGGGTATTTGCGCATATTCCCCCGGTGTGTCAATTGCCCCGTCACTAAAACAGATACTTGACGTTTTTTCGGCCTTCTGGCAATTCTTATTAAGAACATTAATCAGAGATGTTTTTCCCGCTCCCACAGGTCCTACAAGCATAATCATAACTACATTACGACCTTGTAAGCTTGGCTGCGGAGAACCCCAAGCCGTCTGCCAGCAGATGAATAACCTGCCTTAATGCGGCCTCTACGGCGGAGACATTGCCTGTAATAACCACCGAGCCGGTAAAACGGTCCATAAAACCAATTTGTACATCTGCTGTTTTTGTCGCTGCGTCGGCAGCAATAATAGCCGCCTCGCACGGGGTAATTGTTAAGATGCCAATTGCGTTGCTATCCACAATCCCCAATTTCCCGCACAGTTCTTTCTTGGGATTGGCAATAAGATGGGCCAGCGTTACTTGTTTGCCTGGCACATATTCCTGAACCACTCTTGGCTTTTCCTGAATCATACCCATACCTCACAATCTGCTGATGTGGATTGACTGAATAATCTCTTTCGCCATAATAATTTGCTTTTTGTACATAATTACCTTGAGATGAAGTCGCCAGATCACAGGACATATTTGCGCATTCCCCCCAGACGCAATTTCCCCAAGTACTGCCCGTTTATTATCTTGAGACTGTTTCGTGGCAACATATTGTTCTTTTGCGGACAAAAACAAAAAAAGACTGTTTTTCACAGTCTTTTTCTTATGGTCATTTGCAACCTTGGCAACACCCAAGGTCAATCGTATTTTATTGTTACGTTTTAGAAGGTTGTTGCTGCGGCAGATAGCCGCCGGCCTGAGCAGATTTACTACTATTCTTCAGCTTTGTCCGGTATTGGTTGGGTGTAACCCCCACTTCCTGCCGGAACACCCGGCAAAAATAGCTGGCATCCTGGTAACCAGCCTCACTGGCAACACGAACAACCGTCAACTCCGGGTTTTGCAGCAGTTTTTTGGCTTTATCAATTCTTACTTTGGTCAGAAAGTCGACGAAATTACACCCCTGCTCAGCCTTAAAAATCCGGCTGAAATAGTAGGGACTCAGATGGACTGTCTGCGCAACCTCATCCAGGGAGATACTTTTATGGAAGTTTTCTGTTATATAGGCACAAGCCTTATTTATCAGTCTCGCATTCATACTTGAACGGTGTTCCAGCATATTGTCCATGAACTGGTCTAACGCATCCAATATCCAGCGACGCACGTCTTCCCGGTCACCACAGCCCATTAAATGATTAATACAGGTAAAGTTCAGCAATGTCAGCTGCTCAAGACTAGCTCCACCCTCAACCGCAGCTCGGGACAACACAATTAAAAGTTCCAAAACACAGGCTTTTACGGTCTCAATACTGGCCTTGGCGGTAAAAATCTCATGCAATAGCTGACGCAAAGCTTCCTTAGCCTGCTGACGCTCACCACAGCGAACCTTGTCAAGCAGGTTTCGCTCATAATTAAATGGATAGCGGAACGGCACTGCGCTGAGATGCGGCAAATCATCAATATGGATAATCTGATTATCTCCCATATAAAATTTTTGCTGTTCGGCGCTTACTGCCTCAAGGTATGATTTATGAATCTGCAATGGATCCTTAAAGTAACGGCCAATACCAATAGTAAGACTAATCCCGAATTCAGTAATTCCGTCTCTGATTCTCAGGGCAGTCTCCCGCACCTGTGTTTCGACAAGTTCCTGCTGGCCGCAGCCCTCATAGCCCATTAGGATAATAATCTCGTCACCACCAAAGGGAATGACCAGTGTCTCCTTGCCGGCAATCTTACAAACCTGCTGGTATACCTGCTGTTTGACTACCTGTCTTTCCAACTCTGAAACACTGCGGGTAATTTGTTTAAAATGATCAATATTAGCAACAAGGATAACGCCAGAGTCAGCTTTGACACCAAGGAAAGCGGCCCGCTCCCGAAAGTTGGCTAAATCTGTTACTTTGCCTGAGACCAGATCATGGATAAAGGAGTTTTTTATAAAAGGCATGGCCTCATCCAGATTCTTTCTCAGGTCGGCTTCTTCCTGTTCTTTGCGTTTTCGCTGTCCGATTTTTTCGGTGACAGCACTTAGCGTCTGCAACAGGTCCTTCGGCCGCAGCGGCTTTAATAAATATTCCATAGCCCCAATGGAAAGGGCATCTTTAGCATAACTAAATTCATCAAAAGCTGTAAGCATGACAATGGAGGTATTAGGCAGCTGTTCTCTGATCGTACGGGCCGCCTCCAAACCACTCATCTCCGGCATGCGGATATCCATCAGCACAATATCCGGCTTTTCAGTAATGGCAAGCGCCACAGCACTCTTGCCATCGCCGGTTTCAGAGATGACGCGGATTTCCGGGCAATCTTTTTCGATTATAAATCGTAGCGCTTGCCGTTCCAGCTGCTCATCGTCGGCAATCATCAGTGTATACATATGAACTTCTCCCTCTTATGTTCTGCAGTTAAGAGCAGGAAGGCAAGTGTATAAAGATATCAGTACCCTCGCCGACTTTGCTTTCAATACTTAAACCAAACTGATCGCCGAAATAATGCTGGATACGTTTGTGAACGTTGATTACGCCAAGTCCGGTGGTATGTCCTTTACGGGCCCGTTTATCGATGCTGAAGATTGTACTAATTCGCTCTGAGGAAATCCCGACCCCGGTATCTGACACCACGATAGCTACCTTATCATGTTGACTATAGCCTGTAATCCGGATATGTCCGCCCTCTTTTTTCGGCTCCAGCCCGTGAATGATGGCATTTTCGACAAGCGGCTGCAAACTCAAAGCCGGAATTGACATCTTGAGTAATGCCGGTTCAATCTCAATAAAGGCCTGAATCCGGTCACCAAACCGCACACTCTGAATGGTTAAATAGTCATCAATTGATTTAATTTCTTCCTCCAGGGTGCGCATCTCTGCAATATCCCGCAAATTTGTCCGTAAAAGATCTGATAAAGCGTGGACAACCTCTTGCGTCCGCTGTGCCCCCTCCAGTAAAGAGAGCCGGGCGATCGTGTTAAGGGTGTTAAAAAGAAAATGTGGATTAATCTGGGATTGAAGCGCTTTCATTTCAGCGGCCCGGAGCAGGTTCTCCAGCTCAGCTTTTGCTTTCAGCTCTTCCATCAGCTGTTTTTGGACAATGTTGGTAACACCCATTTCCACAATGTAATTTGCCATAATATATAATAGGTCGGCAGCCGCATTGATCCGGTTTTCCGGTATTACCTCAACCTCGTTAAATAAGTCGGCTAAGGCTCCTGTCTGCATCCCCATTGGAGCTAAACGATTAAACATCTCCTGCCTGGCATCAAAATCATTGTGCGGCAGAACGACCTGTCCGGCTAATAACGCGCCGACATATTCATTCTGAACAATAATGGGTGCGGCAAAATCAGTGAGCCCGCCATGGCAATGGTACACAAAAGGACGCTGTCTTTCCATGGCCTTGCGCCCGCCGCGGTCATCACAGGCCATACAGCGGGCCAGCCCCTCAGGGAAAGAACGAACATAGGAACAAAAATCAGTAAATTTGCTCGGTTTAGTTACAGGTTTGCCATCGGCATCAACAACAACCGCCGCGATCCCGGTAGTTTCCGAGAATTTGTCCTGAATCTCCTGTAATATCTGAGTATTGACGATTTCAGCTAACGCAAACCGGTTATAGTTATGCACAAAAATTTCTCCCTGTATTGATAACACTTGTTCTACGGAGATAGTTTTGCTACAGGACCAGTCAATTCCTGCTGTAACATGCCAATAATCGTCGAAAAATACGTTTATATCGCTTCCAATTGTTGAGAGTCGGGGGCACTTAACGCGAAGTCCGACAATCTGGCCGTATTGTACATAGCAAAGGTCATCGTCTTTAACATGGCAATCATTAATATGGCTCCGGTACCTTCTCCCAACGCCATGCTCGCCCGGATCGGTACATCATCTGCCAGAATGTTGCCTAGCAGCATGGCATAAGACATCCCCGGCTCGCGCGACATATGCGAGGGCAGGCCGTATTGCTCAACGTTTTTATCAATCCTGGCAGCGCAGGCAAAAGCTACAGCGGTAATAAATCCATCAATGACAAAAGGGGTTTTTCTCCGGGCACACTCGGTCATCCCGGCACAGATAGCAACAATGTCCAATCCGCCAACACAGCGTAAGATGTCTTCGATCCTGGTAAAGGTTTCCTTATGACGTTCAACGCCTTTGGCCACAACACTACATTTTTTCTTGGCAACATCACTGTTCGGCAGTCCCGCCCCATAACCCACAACAAACTCAGGCAGGATTCCGGTCATCGCATGCAAAACCGCGGATGAGGTCGTTGTATTGCCAATGCCCATTTCCCCAAAAGACACCAGGTTAGCCCCATGGGTAGTAATGGCATATTCAACCATCTCCTGTCCTACCTGCCATGCCTGGGCAAATTCAGCTGCTGTCATGGCTTCGGCCTTCATAAAATTCTTAGTGCCAAAAGCAACCCGGCGATTTATGCCGGCCGTTCGTTGATTATTGATCCCAATATCAATGACTGAGTAAGGAACTTGATTAGCACTGCAAAAACAACTAATCGTGGCGCGTCCGTCTACCATGTTTTGCGCCTGGAGATAGGTAATTTCGGCTGGGAAATTTACCACACCTTCTTCAACCACACCATTGTCGGCGGCAAAAATCAGGTGATAAGGTTTGATCTCAGGATGCATAGTTCCCCAGGCCAACAACATTTTTTTAAAAATCTTTTCCAGTAATCCCAGGCTGTTTGGCGGTTTTGCCGCACCGTCAATCAAATCCTCCACTGCTAACCGATAATCCATTCCTAACTCCCCCTACTTTTGTTTTACGCCAAAATATAAAAACCCCTAGCCCAAAAGGGCTAGGGTTCTATTCTCATAAAATCCTGTCCTTCTGGTACTACCCCTGGCGCGGGGGTAAATAACAGCCACAACAGGCAGGTCTCCTGGCTTACGGTTCCCCGGAACACCCTCGCCTTCCCGGATAGCCGGTGGCATAGTTTAGGCATTCCTCCCCGATTACAGTGGCGCGACCGCGTCGTTTAAGGATTGGGTTTCAATCCTCCCGAACTTCCCTATTCTCCTCTCTACAGCGAGAGGCACCTGTGTGGTGGAGTTTATTTAATTTGCGAAACTTTAACGCGTTGCATATATATCACATTCTACAGGTAAAGCTACATTCCTTTTCGCTTAATCCTATTCGCAAGATGTTAAAGCATTTTGTCAAAAAAGTTCTATTTTAACCCTTTGAGTCAGCGCTAACAAGCTATCAGGCAAACGTTGAAACCCTACTGCCATTTTAGTAAGTATATGACAGCTTATTCAGCACAAGTGCAAAAAAATGGTTATCAGTCGCTATCATTTATCATTTTTTTGCTAACGTCCGTCTATTCAATAGCAGGAGTCTTGCAGAAAGCAGTAAACAATGCTATTGTTTTAAGAACTTATGTACAAGGAGGCTGAGTCCATGAAAAAAGTCAATGAATATTTTATGACACCTATTAGCATCTTGGGCACAGAGTGCCTGGAACGAATCACAGGTTATATTAAACCAATGCTGTTCAGAAAAGCCCTAATTGTCAGTGACAAAATATTAGTTGACAGTGGGCTGATTGGCAAGCTCCTCTCATTGCTTGACTCTGAAGGCATTTTTTACATAATCTATAAAGATGTCGCGCCTAATCCGACAGTATCCCAGGTTAGTTATGGCTTAAAACTGCTGCGGGATAATGGCTGCGACTTTCTCATTTCTTTTGGCGGCGGCTCTCCCCACGACTGCGCGAAGGCGATTGCACTGCTCGCTGCTAACGGCGGAGAAATTGGCCAGTATGAGGGGTTAAATAAATCCAAGAAGCCGGCGATGCCGCTTATTGCTATCAATACAACAGCCGGTACTGGCAGTGAGCTCACCCGCTTCTGCGTCATTACCGATGAAGAACGGCATGTAAAAATGACGATTAATGACTGGCATGTGACCCCGATTATCGCGGTCAGTGATGCCGAGCTGATGCTTGGGATGCCCCCAGGGTTGACGGCAGCAACAGGCATGGACGCGTTAACCCATGCAGTTGAGGCTTATGTTTCAACAAATGCCAGTCCGGTAACTGACTGCAAAGCAATAAAAGCAGTTGAGTTAATTGTTGGTAACTTACAAAGCGCCTATAATAATGGTACTGATTTAAAATCCAGGGAAGCCATGGTTTATGCCGAATACCTGGCCGGTATCGCCTTTAATAATGCCAGCCTTGGCTATGTGCACGCACTGGCCCACCAGCTTGGTGGCTTGTACAATCTGCCGCATGGTCTGTGCAACGCCATCCTGCTGCCTGCTGTCATGGAATTCAACCTGCCGGCAGCCACAACCAAGTATGCTGACCTGGCCCGTGCCGCCGGGCTTGATCCCAGTGGTTGTTCAGCCGAAGCCACTGCCAGAGCATTCATTGCCCAAGTCCAGCAACTCAACAAAGCTTTGGGTTTACCGGCAAGGCTCCGGGAACTGCGGGGCTTTAACGAAACTGACATCCCCCGGCTGGCAGAAAGTGCCCTGAAAGATGTCTGCTGCCTGACGAATCCCCGCCAGGGCACTCAACAGGATGTAGAAGCAATCTATCGGTCCATTTTATAATAGATATACAACGCGTTGTCAATGCACCACCCGCCTGCGCCTGCAAACTTCTTTAATGCGGAATATATAGTATCCAATAAAGATTTACAGGCCTGGTGTTAGTATAAGCGGAACTCAGGCGCCATAGGTAAATATATGCCCTGCAGACTGGAATTATCTGCAGGGCATATATTTTCTTAACCAAACATAGCAATGCCCAGCGGCGTAACCAGCAACGGATGGGGCGGCACATGTACCTTCCGGCCGAAGGCCTTGCCAAATTCTGTTTCAAACCCTTGCAAATAGGCTGTTCCACCAACAACATACACCGGATAATCGTCAAACTCGGTCTTCCCTGCCAGCATATTTTTTACCACTGTCGCCATTTTTTCCACAACAGGCAACACTACCGGCATAATCTTACGGTGCTGTGCCGTATCCCTTTTTAGCAGCTCGGCCTCTTCAAATGATATTTTATAGGCACCGGCTAATACCAGTGATACGTGCGTCCCACCGGTAGGTTCATCAGCCGTAAAGACTAACTCACCATTCCTTAAAACAGCAATACCGGTAGTCCCGCCGCCAATATCCACCACAATGCCATGTGTAATGTTGAGCGCCTTAGCGGCTGCCACCGGCTCATCAACCTGGCAGACAGGTTCTAACCCGGCCCCGGCAATAACATGGCTGCAGGCCATGGCATTCCGTCCCACCGTACCTGGCGGAATGGCTGTGGCCCCTTTATCTAAGGTGATACCCATGCGCTCTTCCACCTCGGCCTTTAACGCCTCGACAATAACCATCGCACCCCGGAAATCAACAACAAGACCATCTTTAACCACAGACGCCCACCGCATACTACCGGCCACCGGGTTACCTGCCCCATCAGTAACAACCAACACAACATCAGCAGTTCCCAGGTCAACGCCCACCTTGTATGGGCCTGGCAAATCAGCTACTGTTTTAGTTTCAATCAACTCATACAGTTTATAAATCTTCTCATACGTTTCCACCGGCGATTCCCCCTTGCCACCCGCATTCATATGATACTTGACTTCCTCAAATCATGAGAAAATCCCTGTTACCATAACCGTAAATAAGTGCCAGGTTGTTTTAATATTTTGCGCAAATAAAAAACTCTCTGCCGCACCGCCGTGCAAAACAGAGAGTTTTATTACAGTCTACTCCGCTGAGTCAGTACCCTTAGCTAACTGCTTG
>JAQSXM010000112.1 GCA_029256645.1 Sporomusa sp.
CGTCAAGATATACGGACATACTATTATTGCGAGCCAATTGCGCTATTTCTGCCTGATATTCAGGCGGCAATGGATAACCCCGGTTTAAATCATACGTATTCTCCAAACATAATACCCGGCTAATTGGCGCCTGTATACCGCGTGGCCTGATGGCCTTTTTTACATCGCTAGTGTCAAAACGCCCCATACGGCTTGGAAGGGGGCGCGCCTGAACACAGGACAAGGCCGCTAAAGCGCCTACCTCCAGGTTATACATATGTGTCTCTTCACCTAAAATTATCTCGTCACCGAGCTGCGTTAGTGCCATAATAGCAATCTGATTGGCCATAGTACCTGAAACGGTCAGCAGTGCTGCTTCTTTACCAAACATAGCTGCGCTCAGAGCCTCAAGCTTTTTAACGGTAGGGTCCTCACCCAATATATCATCACCGACCTCGGCTTCCATCATCGCTTTTCTCATTTCCGGGGTAGCCTGAGTAACCGTATCGCTCCTAAAATCTTTGAACATAAATAGCGCCTCCGCTTCTGCATAATATCATGGGACTTAGTTTTTCGCTGCGATTTGTATGTAAACTTTCCATTAAAGTATATAAGCAACCCTTAACCTATGTCAATTTTTTTCCGTCTTTTCAGGGCGTAAATCTCCGCATGATCCACCGCTGACAATCAATCATACTGTTTATAAACGACATCATTTACACTTGATTTATTTATCACTGCATTTTCACAATAGTGCTTGACACTTCTCTCTTATTTGTTATAATAAATGCATGATATAAAAATGACATATATATTAGGGTGGTTTTTACTATGCTAATCTCTCATAAATCATATACAAACCAATACTTTTTCTTTTTTGCTTGGGCCAGCTTTTTTGGCGCAGGCTTATTCTCATGTGGTAACTTAATAAATTTTTCACCTGTGAGTCCTTAACAAAATGCAAATTAAACTTTGTGTATAACAAACCTAAGGCTCATTGAGACCTTAGGTTTTTTACTTTTATATACTAAAATTACAGGAGGCGTTTCTATTGGTCATTGTATTGAATTCTTCGACCACACCCGAGCAAATTGAAAAATTAAAACAGGAGCTTGAAAACTTTGGTTGCAGTGTTTGGCCAACGTATGGTAAATTCCAGACAATACTGGGGATCGTCGGCGACACAGGAAAACTTGACCGGGACTATCTGCTAAGCAAAACCTATGTGGAGAAAGTGCTCTCCGTGCAGGAACCGTACAAAAAGGCGAACCGCACATTCCATCCTGAAAACACCCTCATCACCGTCGGAGATCAAACAATCGGCGGCAATCAAGTAGCCGTTATCGCCGGGCCGTGCTCAGTTGAAAGTCACGAACAAATTGTTAATATAGCACATGAAGTCAAGGCCGCCGGTGCTGGTTTTCTGCGGGGCGGTGCCTTCAAACCACGCACATCACCCTACAGCTTCCAAGGCATGCAGCAAGAAGGTCTTGAATTACTAAAACAGGCAAGACAGGCGTCCGGCCTGCCTATCGTCACCGAAATCATGTCCATCAGACAACTGGAAAACCATCATGAGGACATTGACATTATTCAGATTGGTGCCCGCAATATGCAAAACTTCGACCTGTTAAAAGCGGCAGGGCAAATTAACAAACCCATCCTGCTCAAACGCGGCCAAAGCGCTACTGTCGAAGAACTCTTAATGTCTGCTGAATACATCATGGCTGGCGGCAATGAAAACGTAATTTTATGCGAACGCGGTATCCGCACATTTGAAACCTACACACGCAACACCCTTGATCTTAGTGCCGTACTGGCAATCAAAAGGCTAAGTCATCTGCCGGTAATTGTCGACCCCAGCCATGCTGCCGGACTATGGTGGATGGTCGAGTCACTGTCAAAGGCAGCCGTTGCCGTAGGAGCCGACGGATTAATTATTGAAGTTCACCAAGACCCCAGCAATGCTAAGTGCGATGGTCAGCAATCAATAAAACCCGAACGCTTCACCTCACTCATGAAATCCCTGCGCGAAATTGCGCGTATCGACAACCGCACTCTCTAACAACAAATGAACACCGACTCAAAAGAACCGTCCCCATGAGTCAGACTCACGGGGACGGTTCTTTTGAGTCTATTTATTTTAGGACTTCCTGCACCCGGCCAATGATTCCGTCGGTTAGCCGGACTTTGATGCCGCGGTGATGTACGGCGCTGCTTGTAAGAATGTCTTTTACGATTCCTTCAGTTAGCTGGCCTGTCCGCTGATGTGGTTTTTGAACAATCTTTACCCGAACGCCTGGGGTAATATTTTTTCGCTGTGTACCATCCATAATATACTCCTATCCTGCCTAATGCTCATCTCAATGCAGCACAGGCACTTTCTTTACTAGTAGCCACTCACTATTGGGAACAACTCATTGAATCAGAGGCTACCGCTTCCCTTGCTATATATTATTGTAATTGTTTTTTAATTATCCGTCTATTTATTCTGCCCCTTGCCCATGTTACTATAGATTTAGGACCCTGGCCAGGAAATATTTGTTAATAAGGGGAGATATGTGTGAAACGTTATCTATCGATAATCCTTTTAGCCATCTGTTTCTGTTTTAACTTACCAGCCACCGGGCAGGCTAGCAGCAGCATAATCCGTGATGATTTGAGCAAGTTTTTTACAGGTTATGAAGGAACATTTATTTTATATGACGAAGATTCTGATCGATACATAATTTACAACGAGCAGCAAAGCAATGTCAGGCTGAGCCCCTGCTCTACTTTTAAGATATTCAATTCACTCATCGGCCTTGAAAGTGGTGTCCTGGACCAGGAGGACGTATTTACCCTGATTAAATGGAACGGTCAACAGTACCCGTATCCGGCCTGGAACCGTGACCATACGCTGGCATCTGCAATTGCCAATTCTGTTGTCTGGTACTACCGGGAAGTTGCCAGAAGAGTCGGCAATGACCGCATGGAAGAATACATCAATAAGCTACATTATGGCAATCAGGATATCAGTGGCGGTATTGACCAGTTTTGGCTAGGGTCAAGTTTAAAGATATCGGCCCGGGAGCAGGTTGAATTACTGCAACAGCTTTATAACGATAAGCTGCCGTTTGCGCCGGACAACATGGCGGTGGTAAGAAAGATTATTGTTTTAACCGCAAGCAATGATCTGGTTTTTTCAGGCAAAACAGGTTCAGCTTATCAGGATGGCCATTATAGCTTAGGCTGGTTTGTGGGCTCGGTAGAAAAAGATGGCCATAAGTATTTTTTCGCGACTAATATTCTAAATGGTCCGGACGCGCATGGCGGCAAGGCCAGGGAGATTTCAAAGCTGATCCTCAAGGAACTGGGGCTGCTTTGACAGAAAAGTCACCGCTGCATACGGTGACTTTTCCTGCTTATATTCTTATTAAGAATTGCCCCAGAAATTAGCGTTTTTTCAATGTGTCCTAGATAGAGAGGGGTAGCTATGGCTAATTATCTTGTTTTAGAAAAAGGATTTCCCTATGAGCCCGGATATAAGATCGGGCTTAATCATGAACAACTTGTATTAGGCCGCACCGGTCACACCGAAAAACCGGATATTAGCTTTGAAAACAAGTTTATATCCCGCAAACACTGCTTACTCCAAATCAGTGAAACTGCCATTATTTTGACTGATTTACACAGCAAACATGGTACGCTTGTTAATAAACAACCGGTTACTCCCGGCCTGCCAATTATGCTTAAGCATAATGACCGGATTATTCTCGCACAAGGCGCCGCCGTGCTGCGTTATATCAGCCCGGAAAATCCTGATGATGCAACGCTGGAGCTCAACAACACAAATTATCACTCAGCCCTGTCGTTACCGGACACCGGCAAGCTAAAACTTGACATCCCGAAAAGGCAGTGTTTTGTTAACAGCGACCGGATTGCCCTGTCACCCAAAGAATGGCAACTCCTGTTGCTGCTCTATGCGAATTGTAACCAGACTGTCCATTATGATGATATCAGAACTAACGTATGGCCGGAGCGCATACTTAGGACCAACGAAATCCCCCAAGTTGGGCTTGATGAGATAAATCTGTTAATATACCGCTTGCGTCAAAAGCTTGGCAGTCAAGGTGCTTTAATCAAAAACAGCAGAGGCGTAGGCTGTCTTTTAGAGCTATGAACAAGCGTTATTAATTGTAAAACCGGCAACCAGCACTTCCTTCTCCTTACGGCTCAGACGTTTTATTGCATATTCCCGTTTCCGGGCCTGGCTCTCATCAGGCTGAAGTTCGTAGTAGATCAGGGTAACAGGCAACCGGCTGCGGGTATATCTGGCACCACTGCCTGAGTTATGGACTGCCACCCTGGTTTCCAGATTGGTTGTCCAGCCTGTATAGAAAGTGCCGTCAGCACATTGAACAATATATGTATATGCCATAGATATTCCTAAATCCTTACTGCGACTGGCGCAAAAATTCGTACAGCGGTTTATCGCCAATATATAGCTGCTCAACAACACCGTAGCCATCTTTGATCCGTACGGCTGCAACCCCTGTTTTGCCGGCGCTCTCCCGATAGGCGCCTTCGGCTGCAGGTGCCAGCTCTTCCGGCAGATAATAGCGGGTAAACGGCAAGGTCACATGGGCGGTATTCTGGCCATTGGCATATGCCCTGACTTTTACATAAGGGCCTTGTTCCGGACGGTTGACACTAACCCCGCTGATGTACGCTTTCCCCGCAGCATTCTCAGCAATGCTGGCATATACGAGCTGACCCATGAGCAGGTTGTTCTGATCGATAATCGGTCCGGTATCTTCCTTAAATCTCAGCTCAACATAACGTCCCTTGAAGGCATCAGCCGGATCTACCGGAGCTGTTTGCCAGTAAAACTGGCGTCCTGTTTGCAAAATGTTCTCCCAGCGCCAGGCCATATATAGTGGTACAGTTGCCTGCAGCAAGGCGACACCGATAAATAAACTAAGCAGCAGTTTCTTATTTGTCATTTTGCCACCCCGCTTTACGGCGTACTAAAACCACATTGGCAACAAGAAAACCTATGCCGATTAAAACAAAGATGACGCCACGCACGACAAAACTTACATCAATATCAAAAAAACGGGCAACAATCAGCGCGGTAAGCATGATCATACCAAGATTTACAATACCAAGATGGAATTCCCGTACCCCTTTGGAGATAATACTGATGCTCAGCCACAGCATATAACCGTTTAAAATAAGTGTAGCTCCCAAGCCGCTGCTGTCATAAAACTGGACCAGATACGCCAGGCCGACGACACAGGGTATCAAAGCGAACTGCCTGGCTTCCCGGTTCTGTTGTTTGACAAGCATACCATTTCCGCCAAGCACCATAAGTAACAGCACAGCGGCGAGTAAACACGCAATTAAAGGCGGCGAGTTCCAGCCTGATGTTATATGCCGCCAGACGTCATTGAAGGTCAGGATGAAGGACAAAATAATACTCCCGGTCATACCTACCCCTGTAAACGGCATGCGCCAGCCTTGGTCCGGACTGGTAAACCATAGCTCGCCAACCAGGTACGTTATGCCAAATAACGCGCTAAAAATGAGAAAACCCAGTTGGTCCAGATAGCCTGAAAAAGCGGTTGCAAAACTAATATAGCAACAGACCGTCAACACCCAGAACGAAATAATGGTTGTATTTGCATAACGGTTGTTTTTCAGTAATCCCCAATAATACGGCATCGCCGCACCAAGTAGTACCCAGATAAATTGCTTGCTGACCCCATAATGACTACCTGTCCAAAAAGTGATTCCAACAGTATACAGCATTGCCACACTGGCTGATTTCATCAAATACATTAAAGGCAGCGACAGCAGCATCCAGGTGAGCAGAAAGATATCAGTGTCTTCCACCAGATGATAGGTCTGTCCGACTAAAGCCATTGCTGCGCCAACCATCAGCATCAACAAGGTAGCAGCCCCTTCACGCCACGCTGTACTGTCACGTTTACACCAGAGCACGCCGCCGGCAATTACCTGAGCTGTCACAAGCAGGCACATTGAAATGGCCAGGCGGTTTATCTTCGTTAACTGAGCCCAGTTATGAGCCAGAATCAGGATAATGCCCAGTCCGACCAGCAAAGCGCCAATCACGCCGAAGATAACGAGAAAAGTCCGTGTTCCGGTTGTATCGGTAACAGGACCATAGTATTTTTTAATTCGTTCTGCACTCTCAGCCGGAATGACGCCCTTAGCCACAAGCTCCGGCAACTGCTGATACAGCCATTCCACCGCTTTTTTATTCATAAATAACGCTCCTGCCAATACATTTTACTATGTCTATTCTCTTACCCTGGCAGTATAATATTCCTTCAACTCTGCTTTAACTGCGTTATCCAAACGATGCCACCGTACTCCCTGAACGGCACCCTCCAGCGCATACAGCATTGACAAGCAGGCTCCCTGATCATTGGCGCGAATTCGCATAAATGCAGCTTTACTGCCTAATGCTCTTAAGGCCACGCTGTCAGATATTCCTGCAGTTTTTAACCGCTCAGCCAATACTATACCAATATTCGGCAATTCGCTTAGTTGTGACATCCAGTTACCCCCTTAAGTCCCGGCAACACCAAAATGCTTACATAATACAGCCTTAATGGCAGCATAGCTAACAGCATCAGGCAAAGCATCTTTAAGCGGCTTTAACTGTTTACCGCCAACTTCTTTAACCTTTGCAATAATTAGCTCTTCATACTGGACCGGGATAAGCCTGTCCCAATCAACAGTATGCCCCTCCTGAGCGCACCGGACCAGATGGTTTTGCACAGTGTTAGTTGTCAGGTCCCTTGTGGCGGCAATCTCATCCAGCTCAGCCCCCTGCCGGTACATGCCAAGGGTAATCACATGACTAGGTTCGGTCTCAGCTTTGCTGCTGCTCTTGTTAGCTGCCACCTTCACCTTCTTCGCCGGTTGATGCTCAATTACGGCCGTTGTACTGCCGGCAGCAGCAATATTCTCTGCCAGATATTTGGTTATAACTGCCAGGAATTCTCCGCCATATTTCTGCAGTTTTAGCTCACCAACACCCTTAATTTGCCGTATGGCAGCAAGATCAGCCGGGCGGTGCTGACTCATTTCCCGCAGGGTTGTATCGGCAAACACGACAAACGGCGGTACCCCTTCCCGCTCAGAGATCCGCTTACGGCACACGCGCAACAGCTCAAACAAGCTATCATCAGCAACCAGCGGCTGGCGTTCAGTAAATACCTTTTGCCATACCTGGGCTTCACTCCTCAGTACGGTCATGGCCTCAGGCCCCAGCTTTACCACCGGATACTCGCTTTCGGTCAAACGCAGATACCCTGTGGCTACCAGCCGCTGCACCAGTGTCTTAATATCCAGCACGGTGCGTTCAGCCATCAAACCATAAGTCGGCAACCGGTCAAAACCCAGTTGCTGGACTTTTTTATTTTTTGAACCCTTTAGTACATCAGCAATCACTGCAATACCGAAACGCTCTTTCATCCGGTAGACGCAGGAAAAAACTTTTTGAGCATCAACCGTAATATCGACCTGTTCACCATCAGCGGTACAGTTGCCGCAATGGCCGCAGCCTGCACCAACTGCCGGTTCGCCAAAATAACTCAGTATATATTGCCGCAGGCAGGCAGGGGTGTGACAATAATCCACCATCTCCTGCAATTTTTTAAGTTCATGCTGTTTACGTTCAGGATGTTCTACCGACTTATCAATCAGAAACCGTTGTAAGAGCGGGTCCTGCGGACCGAACAGCAGGATACATTCACCAGGTTCACCATCGCGCCCGCTGCGTCCAGCCTCCTGATAATATGATTCCATATTTTTCGGCATGTTATAGTGCACAACATAGCGGACATTGGATTTGTCGATCCCCATGCCAAAAGCATTTGTCGCCACCATAACCCGGACATCATCATAGAGGAACCGTTCCTGCTGCGACATGCGTTCATCATCACTTAATCCGGCATGATACCGGCCGGCGGCATAGCCTTTTTTCCGCAGCAATTCATACAAACCATCGACCTCTTTGCGGGTAGCCGCATAGATAATCCCTGATTGGTTGGTATTGGCCTTAACATATTGCAGCACAAACTGCTGCTTATTCTCGCCACGCATGACAGTAAAGGACAGATTGGGCCGGTCAAAGCCGGTTATATGGACCTGCGGCCACTGCAGTGCCAGCAAGCTCGAAATATCGGTCTTAACCTCAGGGGTTGCCGTGGCGGTAAACGCACCAATGACCGGGCGGTTGGGCAGATTTGCAATAAATGTACTAACATTCCGGTAGCTTGGCCGAAAATCATGTCCCCATTGGGAAACACAATGGGCTTCGTCAATCGCCAGCATACTGATACTAAGCTCGCCTACTGCGGCCTGAAACCAGTCGGCCGTCAGCCGTTCCGGGGCTACATATACCAGTTTGAACCGCCCGGCCCGCATCTGCTGCAGCCGCCGCCCAGCCTCCGAACCAGTCAGTGAGCTATTGATAAAGGTAGCCGGTATCCCTTGTTCGGTTAACGCATCCACTTGATCTTTCATCAGCGAGATAAGCGGTGAAACAACGACCGTAATACCTGGCAATAACATCGCCGGAATCTGAAAGCACAGTGATTTGCCTGCCCCGGTGGGCATAATGGCTACAGTATCTTTACCATTAAGCAAGCTGGCAATGACTTTAGCCTGTCCTGGCCGGAATTCATCATACCCGTAATATTTTTTTAACACTTTACGCGCCATCTCTAGCATATGTCTACTCTCCCATTTTAAAATTAGCTCCAGCTTGCCCAAACCTCCGGGCAATACCCAACTGTAGCCTTGGCGCCGTTCCGGACTATCGGGGTCTTTAACAGCAGCGGATGATTCAGCAACTGCTCTTCCACATTATGCACTAGGTACTTTAGATTGCGTTTTTCATATTCTTTACCAGTTTTATCAATAAGGTTTTCCAACCCGCCGACTGACGCCCTCACTTTGTCCAGTTCACCCTTGCTTAAACCGCG
>JAQSXM010000113.1 GCA_029256645.1 Sporomusa sp.
TGAGCAATAAACAAATTTGCCACAGTGTCGTCAATTGGTCCGCCGATAAATACAATACGGTCTTTTAATAGCCGTGAGTAAATATCATATGCTCGCTCACCGCGGTTAGACTGCTCTACTACAATTGGCACATAGGGCATAACAAATCACCTCAAAATCCTAAATTTATTGTGCTGCAACACTATCGATTATTAATTGGGCAGCTTTTTTACGCATAACAGAGTCGCTGAGCGCCTGGAAGCGGTTAGTCTCACGAATCACTTTTGCAATCTCTTCAACTGTTGTCTGATAATTTTGAGCCATGGATTCAATTTCCCGCTGAAGTTCTTCAGGCGCAGCGGTAAATCCTTCTGCTTTAACAATAGCCTCAAGAACAAGGTCGGTTTTTACATTATATAACGCTGAAGCACGGTAGTTCTCCCTCAAGGCTGCTATATCCATTTTAGTATATTCAAGATATTTTTCAAGTTGCATGCCGCGCTGTTGTAAATTTACATCAAGGTCTTGAATCATGTTATCAGTTTGGTTTTCAACCATTATTTCAGGAACGTCAATTTCAGCATTATCCACTACAGCTTTAATAGCAGCCGTACGGAACTCACGTTCGGCTTTATCTACGGCGGCCTGTTCTAACTTATTCTTAATATCGCTTTTTAATTCCGCAAGAGTATCAAATTCGCCGGATTCTTTGGCAAACTCATCGTCAAGCTCAGGCATTTCCTTCCGCTTGATGTCATGAATGTTTACTGTAAACTTAGCGGCTTTACCAGCTAATTCGGCAACAAAGTAATCTTCCGGAAAAGAAACACTTACTTCCCGCTCATCACCTGACTTAGCACCAACTAGTTGTTCCTCAAAGCCAGGGATAAAGCTGCCTGAACCGATTTCCAGCGGATAACTCTTGCCCTCGCCACCATCAAACGGAACCCCATCAACAAAACCTTTAAAATCAATAATGGCCAAGTCGCCTTGTTTGAGTTCAGCGTTTTCCACCACTACCATTTTTGCGTTGCGGCTGCGATTTTTTTCCAGTTCAGCGTCTACGTCGGCATCAGTAACCTCAGTAATTGTCTTTTCTATTACAAGATTTTTATATTGACCTAAAGTAACTTCAGGCTTTTTAATAACAGTGGCTTTAAACACTAACGGCTGGTCTTCTCCTAAAGTAACAACTTCAATTTCCGGACGGCCCACAGGATCAATAGCCTGTTCTTCCAAAGCTTTGGCATATGCCTGAGGAGCCAGGATTTCAAAAGCCTCGTCAAGTAATGCCTCTTTCCCAATGCGCATTTCAACTACCTTGCGAGGAGCTTTGCCTTTACGAAAACCGGGAATGTTGACCTGATTAGCCAGCTTGCGGTAAGCCTTTTCAACAGCTTTGGCCACCTCAGTTTGGGGTATTTCAAGATTAAGCACTGTTTTATGATTGTCTATTCTTTCCGCTGTTACCTTCATTTATGTATTTCCTCCTTATTAAATTAACTGCTGACACAGCTTATTAATTGTCAACATAGTTCTCCCGCTAATAGTATTCCCATTATTGACATAAATTTTATGGGGTTCCTGGTTTAACCATTATTTATTTTCCGGCCAGTGTCCATAATTTGTAGCAATGTCATGAATAATATCATAACACAACTAAATAACAAAGACAAGATATGAGCAAAAAACCCAGCAGGCATGTGCTGGGTTATGTGTAATATGGAGCGGAAAACGAGATTCGAACTCGCGACCCTCGCCTTGGCAAGGCGATGCTCTACCGCTGAGCTACTTCCGCGTATCGTCATTAAGAACAATACTGATTATATACCGTAATCAATTATTTGTCAACTGGATTAATTGACTAAATTGTTCCTGTAACTAACACCTGCCTGCCAGCCTGCATATTATGTATAAGGGTTTACAAGGAAGAGATGCCCATGAAGGAGGCTGGTCAGTTGTATTACCGGTTAAACAAGGACTGCGTGCTAGTAGAAGGCCAGGCCCGGGGAGCCATCTATGCATTAACTGCAGGCCGGGTATATTCTATTAATCAAGGGGCTGTCAAACTATTGCAGGCATGCCAGCAAGCGGCCCTAGAAGACATAATGGATCTTAATTTACCTGATAACAAACTCTATCTATCATTTCTGGACAAATTGACAGCCAAAGGCTTAGGCTCTGTCTACACTGAATCTCCTGAGCAAAAGAGATCCCTGCCAAATTATCAGCCCAAACTGGAATTTATCTGGCTGGAGCTTACTGCAAACTGCAACAACCGGTGCTTACACTGCTATTCAGCAAGCAGTCCCCATACACCTGCGAGTTCTGTACCGCATGATCGCTGGCTGGAGATTATTCGGGAGGCCCGCCAGGAAGGAGCTACCGGCATCCAGCTTATTGGTGGTGAACCGCTGCTTTACCCCAGGTGGCGAGAGCTCGTTGTTAAAGCGCAAGAAGAAAACTATGAACTAATTGAGATATTCACCAACGCCACACTTGTCGACGACGACTGTATTGATTTTTTTAAACAGCATAACGTCAGCATTGCTACCACTATTTACGCTGACAATGCGTCAGTCCACGATACAGTGACACTTCATGCCGGCAGCTTTGACAAAACTATGTCGGCTATTAAAAAGATTTTAGCTAAAGATATTCCCCTGCGAATTGCTTCCATTATTATGAGAGCCAATGAACACGAAGTGACCAACATAATGAATTTATACGCCGAACTGGGGCTTGAACCGATGCCTCCGGATGTTGTACGCCCCACAGGGCGGGGCGATAACCAAACCCTGCTTCCCCTAAACTACACCAAACCACTAGTTAAACCACCATTTTTTACAGATGCTGAATCATTTGCTAAAGCTCAGAATTTTCATAGTTGTTTAGCCGGCCGGTTGGCCATAACAGCTGACGGTGATGTCATACCCTGTATATTTGCCCGGGATCAAGTCTGTGGGAGCATATTGCAAACACCACTGCATGACATACTTAACGGAGAATCACTTACTGAGTGTTGGTGTACCACTAAAGATTGTATAAATAAATGCAAAGCCTGCGAGTACCGCTATGCCTGTGGCGACTGCCGGCCGCTGGCACAAGGCCTGGATCCTCAAAAATCATGGCAGGCTCCACCTGCCGACTGTCTATACAATCCTTACACAGGAAAATGGGAGGACGATAATAATGTCTGATGAAAAATACAATAATCCTAAATGGGAGTCCCCTAAACTTGAAGAGTGGGATGATGATGATTTTGATGATGACGAGTTTGATGACGAAGAGTTTGATGACGAAGAGTTTGACAACCGGGTTAACAATATCGGCTGCCGGCCCTCCTGGTCGCCTTGCAGTCCTAATAAGCCCATTGGCTGCCGCCCCTCCTGGTCGCCCTGCAGTCCTAATAGGCCCATTGGCTGCCGCCCCTCATGGTCGCCTTGCCAGCCTAATCGGCCAATTGGCTGCCAACCCTCCTGGTCGCCTTGCCGCCCTAATAAGCCTATTGGCTGCCAACCCTCTTGGTCACCTTGCCAGCCTAATCGGCCAATTGGCTGCCAACCCTCTTGGTCGCCTTGCTATCCCAATTCATGCTCACCGCGGCGATGCAGGCCTAATACGAATCGCCTCTGCAACCCCCTATAACTCCTATTAGTTAAAAAGGCGTTTAAAAACGCCTTTTTAAAATTGCGAAATTATATAAACTACACGTTATTTTTGCGGGTGTTTATTACTAAGTGACAATATAGTTACAGCATAAACCGCCGCAATAAGCGACCCAATTACATCGGCTATTAAATCCAGATCTGTATCTAGCAGGCTTGGTTGGCTGGGAACACTCGGCTTCATTGTAAAATCCCCGATAAATTCACCGATCTCATAGAAAACCCCGACACTTAACCCTAATGATACAACAAAAATGAATCTAAAACTGCGGCTTATTACTGGCTGGGTAAGCTGGCAGACAAGATTATAAGCAAATAATGAAAATGAATAACTCCCAAAAACATGTTGAATCTTATCAAAAACTGTTGAAGTAGCATATAGATTTATATATAGCCCAAAAAAGCTATCACTAAGAATCGTCATCATCATAAGCGCTCGTATGGTGTTGTTGATGTCAATACTATATTTTGTTTCAATATATGTATAAATTACCCACACGCCCGCTTTTATTGCTATATTTTGCGCATACTCATGCCGGCCTTGTGTTAACAATGCTATTATGATTCCGATCATTCCAACAAGAAATATTATTGTAAAGAAAAAAAGAAGCTTTCTGTGATTTGTCAACTAAACCCCTCCCTGCATCTTATTATTGTCCAGTTAGCAAAACAATAACCAACAGAGACCTTTTACACTGACTAAAAATCAACGCTAGTCTGAAGCCACCGCTTACATATCCCAGGGAATATATGGTATGATAAATACAGCAATATATGCTGTTGGAATGTATTGTTCTAGGAGGTCAATTTTATGAGAGCAATCGTGAGTAAAGACTTTTTCCTCAGTCAAACTCTCCCCATCAGAAAAATTGATCGCATAGCAATCTCTGCATATGGGGGCGATTTATCCGGCACCGGTTTAGGTAGTTCAGAAAACTTCCGGATACCGGCACATGTGTTAGAGCCGGGGCAAGTTATTCTTACAGCAACCGAGTGGTGTAACCTACTTGCCAGAGTACAAAATTGGCCAGCCAGTATGGGAATTATTAATTTGCAATAAGTAACGATGAGCTATGCAAATAAAAAGAACTTCCAGGATTTTATCCTGGAAGTTCTTTTACATTGGTGCGGGAGACAGGAATTGAACCTGCACGCCTCGCGGCGCTAGATCCTAAGTCTAGTGCGTCTGCCAGTTCCGCCACTCCCGCATTGTTTCACAGCTTACCGCTGCAGATGTTATATTATCATAGTAAACTCACTATGTCAATATCAATATTTTCCAGTGGTGACCCACGATGGATTCGAACCATCGACACCCTGATTAAAAGTCAGGTGCTCTACCAACTGAGCTAGTGGGTCTAAAACATAAAAGATAGATGGTGACCCACGATGGACTCGAACCATCGACACCCTGATTAAAAGTCAGGTGCTCTACCAACTGAGCTAGTAGGTCATGGTATTAAGGCTGTTCCGCGCTAACGCTTGGAACTAAGCGATTCGCACAGGTTTCCACGTCGCTTACGCTCCTGGGAACCTGGCTCTGTTTATGGCAGGGGCGGCTGGACTCGAACCAACGCATGACGGAGTCAAAGTCCGTTGCCTTACCAACTTGGCGACGCCCCTACAATATGGAAATAAATTGGGGTGACTAGAGGGTCTCGAACCCTCGAATACCGGAGCCACAATCCGGCGTGTTAACCACTTCACCATAGCCACCATATGAACGTCGCTTAACGACAGAATTTATTCTATCATGCCAAATTAATTATGTCAAGGGTCATTATTTCCTTTTTCTATTAACAATAGTTCAGTTGTATTCAGGGACATTTGCCGGATATAACAAGACTTATTTACAGGACAACAACAGGCTTTTGACGTCTATTCTACCGGTTTAGGCCGGACACGTCTTGTCGGGGTAGCGTTCATTGGTTCATCTGGCCAATAATGCTTTGGATATCGTCCCATCAAATCCCTTTTTACTTCAAAATAGGTTTTACGCCAGAAATTGCCTAAATCCTGCGTCACTTGCACGATTCGCTGGGCAGGAGACAACAAATGCAGTGTTAAACGGACTTTCCCCCGCGCAATACACGGCGTTTCGGCAAGCCCAAACATCTCCTGCAGTTTTACAGCAAGCACCGGAGCAGCAGGATCACTGTAATCTATGGGAATCCGCTGACTGCTAGGTACAGTCAAATGAGTAGGCGCATAAATATCAAGTTCCTGAAGTTGTTCCCAGCTAAGCATCGCTTCAAATATAGTAGTAAGGTTTAATTGTGCCAGTTGAGCCCGGCTTGTTAAACCGTACACATGCGGCCCTAACCAGCTTTCAAGGGTAGCAAGCAGTGCAGCATCTGAAACATCAGGCCAGCTTTGGTCCTTCTGCTTAATAAACAACAGGCGTTGACGCAACTGCTTCGCGGTCCGCGTCCAAGGCAATATTGACAAACCTTCTCCGGCAATCCCGGCAAGTAAAGCAGCTAAAATTTCTGCCGGGTCGGCTTCAGCATACGGACTTTCCTTGAGAAGCAGAGTACCCAACCGTTCGCACATCCTCGCCCGTACTGCCTGAACCTCCACATCCCAGGCCACGGTCGCCTCATTAACAATCTGGTGCCCCAGATAGTTCCGTATTTGTTCCAAGGTTATCGGCGCACCAAGAAAAACCCGGCTCTCGCTGCCTTGCCCGTCAAGCTCTGCTGCCACTATATATGAGTAGTGTGCCAGTGACTGTATTTGAGATAACAGAGCGCCACGCCCGTTCTCCAGCAGGAATCTGCCGTTACCCCGTTGTTGTCCAATTCTGTCAGGATAGGCCAAAGCCACTACAAAGCCACAGGCCTCAATGTCATCGCCGCAGTTAACCGAAATCCCGAATTGCTGCTTAAGACGGTTGCTTTCCTGCGCAATCCGCCGGCATGAACCTATATCAATTCCTTGAGCAACCATCCCAGCAGGGTCAGTTCTGCTGCTTTGCAGCTTACGGATTGTATCAATACGAAGACGCAAATCAATATCAGCACTGTTGAGGAAGTCCCGCTCACTAAGAATGGCGGCAAGCTCACAGGCTAGCCCACCATAACCAATCTCTACAGCCTTAAGTATCATATGCGCTAGTCGCGGGTGCAAGCCAATCTGAATTATCTGCCGGCCATGGGCAGTAATAGCACCATTAGCCACTGCTCCCAGCTTACCGAGCAGTTCACAGGCCTTAAGAAATGCCGCTTCCGGCGGTACATCCAGCCATTGCAGCTGTTCGGGGTTAGTAACGCCCCAGGCGGCAAGTTCCAGAGTAAGTGCTGTCAAATCAGCAGCAAATATTTCCGGAGTAGTACTAGGCTCCAAATACAGATCTTCCTGCCTGGTCCAAAGGCGGAAACATGCCCCCGGCCCCAACCGGCCGGCCCGGCCACGGCGCTGGTCGGCGGCTGACCTGGATACCTTTAGTGTCTCCAGACGGGTCAAACCAGTACGCGCTGAAAAGCGCGGCACACGCATTAACCCGCTGTCGATAACACTGCGTACCCCTTCCACGGTAAGGCTTGTTTCAGCAATTGACGTAGCCAGAACAACCTTACGCTTGCCACTCAGGCTTGGTAAAATGGCTAAGTCCTGGTCAGCCAGGGACAGACTGCCATATAAGGGTGCGACTAGTGCATGCTGCGTAATCCCTGCTTGCATTAAATTCGCATGCACCCGTCGTATTTCGCCTGCGCCAGGTAGAAATACCAGTATATCACCTGAACCGTTAGCAAGAGCGCTAAATACAGCCTTCACGACCTGGGCTTCTATACGTTCTTCTGTCCGCCGCTCCAGATAATGAGTTACAACAGGAAAAGACTGGCCGCTGCCGCGGATTACGGGAGCATCGCCCAGCATACCAGCCACGGCCTCAGTCTCCAGTGTTGCCGACATGACTAACAGCCGCAAATCCTCTCTAAGAACAGTTTGAGCATCCAAAGCCAAGGCTAAACCGAGATCAGCATGAAGGCTTCGTTCGTGAAACTCGTCAAATATGATTAATCCTACCCCGTCCAGGGCTTGATCAGCCTGAATCATCCGGGTAAGTATACCTTCAGTAACTACCTCGATGCAGGTTCTTGGCCCAATCCGGCTATCTAATCTAACTCGATACCCAACGGTTTCTCCCACTTGTTCACCTAACATTTGGGCCATATAGCGGGCGGCCGCACGTGCCGCCAGACGCCGGGGTTCAAGCATAAGAATACGCCGTCCTTTAAGCCAGGCTTCATTTTTAAGTGCCAATGGAATGCCGGTTGTCTTGCCTGAACCGGGCGGTGCCACAAGCACAGCGTTAACCCGTGAACTTAGGGCCGCCTTAAGATCAGGCAGTATATCCTCAATAGGAAGCCTATTCATGGTCACCTCATAAAACATAAAGTATATATCTGTTATTATATCGAAAAAATCAAACCGTACAAACCGCTTTTGGCGGCAGTACGGTTAATCTTGATTACAATTTAGTTGAAACTACACAACTGATACCATTAAGCTTGTAATCCTCTTTACTGCCCGCCCCAAGAACAGGCACATAAAGATCGACATCTTTGAACTCGCGCACTGAGTAAGAAACATTAAAATATGTATCTTTCCCAATCTTATTACTAATTCCTGCTTCCCAGAATAAAGTATCGCTGCCTGCAATATAAGCAGCAAATAGTGACGATTTTTCGCTAAGCTTTTTAGAACCGGTTATCCCAACATGCATACCTGAAACTTTAGCCTCATTAATTAAGCTATTATAGGATATTTTATTTTGAATCCAACCGGTAACTATCGAAAATTCGGGACTTATCCGGTATAGAAGATTAATTTCTTTCAGATCCGAAACACCGTGAATTGTGTGACCGATAGCAGAAAAATCTTCTGATACAAAATGTCCGCCTTTGTACTGAAGCGCAAAGTTGTCTCCCAGACCAGTGGCCACAGCATATTTAAAGCCGGATTTTCCATCCACCGAATCGTTTATGGCCCCTTTGCCATTAAAAGTTGAATTTAAGGTGCTGCCTAACTCCACGGTTACCGCTCCTGGCGTATAATCAATCGACGGCGAAGCAAATGCCACAGTTCCTGCGAAAACTAATCCTAATGTTGCTGCTATAATTCTTTTCAACTAAAATCTTCCCCCTCTGAGTTTTAAAAGCTGGATATATTAGCTGGTTCTTATATCCACTCCTATATAATACCACAAAAAAGTCAGATGTAAACTGGAGACTAAACAGTCAACGCCTGATTTGCATTATAGCAAATCAGGCGTTTTACTACCGAGCCTATATAATGTATTGAAGTGTTTT
>JAQSXM010000114.1 GCA_029256645.1 Sporomusa sp.
AGCATGGGCGGCAGCGCCTCGCTAGCCGTGGCTGCAGCAGATCAAAAAATAAGCGGCCTTATCCTTTGGGCGACCCCTTGGGACTTAGTGTCTACCTTTCAGCAGGCCTTAGGCTGCCATTATGAGCAACTGCTGGCAGGCAAAAACCTGAATCTAACCGATGCGTATGGCAACCTGTTCCTTACCCCTGATTTTATTCGCGATTTTCAGAACCATGACTTATTAGCCTCTGTTAAGCGGCTTGCCCGCACCTCACTCCTTGTACTGCACGGCACCGCAGATATTATTGTCCCTGTCGGCCAGGCTCATACGATCTACAATCTGGCGACAGGCTCTAAAGAATTAATGCTTTATCAGGGTGGTGACCACCATTTATCAGATCACGCTTCGCAGGCTAACGCAGCTATTGTGTCCTGGTTGCGGAAAGAAGCCTTCCTATAATATTTGCCGGCCAATCGAGTTTGCAACCCAGCAAAAAGTGACTCAGGAGAACCGTCCCCTTGAGTCTATAGGAATTCTACGAAACCTTGTGTGCCGTTTACCCGGATCTTTTGTCCATCCTGAATTTTTTGGGTTGCGTTATCGACGCCTACCACGGCCGGAATTCCATATTCCCGGGCTACCACTGCACCATGGGTCATCAGCCCGCCAACCTCGGTCACCAATCCGGCCGCAAGCGGAAATAACGGTGTCCAGCCGGGGTCAGTGTATGGTGCCACAAGTATATCCCCCTTATCCATTTTAGCCTCTTCCAGCTTCAGGATAACCCGGGCACGGCCTTCGGCCGTGCCAGCCGACACAGGGCTGCCGGCCAGAGCTCCGGGCGGTACATGTGCCCCCGGTTTAGCGGTAATGATTTCACCCTCACTGGTGATAACACGAGGGGGGGTAAGTTGCACATCTTTGGCAAATTTCTCTTTCCGCCTGCTGATAACCGTTTTGTCAGCCTGCCGGGTTGCAATTATTTCCTTAAATTCCTGCAGTGAAAACCAATACGCATCTTCCGGGTGCTCAAGGATTCCGGCCGCAACCAGCAAAGCTGCCTCCTGCAAAATGGCCTGTTTGATCATATCCAGATTCTGGACAATAAAAAATTTAGGGTGTTCTCTAAGTCCGATAAAAGCACGATGAACCTTAACTAATCGCTGCATGCGCCTGGCCTTAAAAAAGCCCCCCGGTGTTGTCCGCAGGCGTTCCAATAATCTGTGTGTGGCAAGCTCGGCTTCTTTTTTGCCCTCCAGGAAATCAATGCGGTGCTGACCGGGCTTTATGCCCTTAATCTGGCTCAAAATGGCAGGAACCAAGTGGGTCGGAACTTCCCGCCACCGCGGCCGGGTTACGTCGATTTCACCAGTCCCCCGCATACCATATTGTTGGAAAAAATTCAAAAGAACAGGCAAAACAGCTGCACCACCGGGAACAGCCAGCAAACCGTCAAAAAACGAATCGTCAGACGCATGCCTGAGATACTCAATGACCGCCGGATACTGACGGGCAGCATCTGCCACATCCCCCAGCGCCAAACCCATTTCGGTGGTTACATTGCCGTCAGGGGATTTACTGATAGTACCCAGCTCAGCCGCATCACCCAACCACTTTTTGGCCAGGCCCTCAATCAGTTTATAAGTAATCAGCGCTGCCCCCAGATAGGGAGCTGCCTCAGGTAGAACCGCTGGTATTAGTGTAGGCAGTATTTTCTGTACCTGCTCGATGCGCTCCACCCCAGATACTGCCTGTAGTTTTTTTCTATTCTCTTTGATTTGGCCATTGAGAAAATTAGTTATCTCCTCAATGGCCTCCTCATTATCACGATATAAGATATTTCTGAACACCGCATAGGCAGTGGGGAAAGCCTTGGTAATCAAAGCCAGCTCCACTTTTTTGCCGGAATGTATCGCCGGCTGGAATTCAGCTCTGCCGATAAAGTCCTGCACAGCCCGGCCAATCATTTCGTCAATATTAAGCAGTAGCTCGGGCAGCCGTTTTCTTACCTGGGGGTAACCCAATAGATAAGTCAAATCCAGATACAGCCTCCCACCGACTTCCTGCAGGTAATTGCTCTCCTCCTGGGGCAAACTTTTCCCAATCGGCACCAGGGTTCTCAGCACCGATATCCCCAGAGGCTTCATGGCCTCAGTCATCATTTGCTGATGACCGATGGACACGAACAGGTGCGGTTTATCTTCAGCTGTACAGGGCGCGGGATAAAGGGTAGTAATTGGCCGGCTCTGCAAAATAAATAGGTCATGATCTGCAATACCCCACTCAATATCCTGGGGACTGCCAAAGTGCGCTTCAATGCTTCGTCCCATCCGGGCCAGCCGGACCGCGTCCGCCGCTGATAAGGCCGGGTTAAGCTGTTGCTCACAGGCAATTTCAGTTTTAACAGTTCCACCATCAGGCTTAGCATAAATAGCAATTTCTTTTTTAGCAATTCGCTGTTTAATCAATACATCAGATTTTACCTGGTATAAATCAGCCGAAACAATCCCAGATACCAGTGCCTCCCCAAGGCCAAAACTCGCATCAATAGCTACGATTTTCCGGTTGCCGCTGACTGGATCGGCAGTGAACATGATCCCCGCAACTTCCGGAAAAACCATTTGCTGTACAACGACAGACAGTAGGACCTTATCATGTTCAAAGCCATTTTTCTGTCGGTAAACGATAGCCCTGTCGGTAAACAGGGATGCCCAGCATTTCCGGATACAGTCGAGAAGCTCCTGTTCTCCCTTAACATTCAGAAAGGTGTCCTGCTGTCCGGCAAAAGATGCCCCCGGCAGGTCTTCAGCGGTCGCGCTGGAGCGGACAGCGTATGTATGCTGACTGCCAAACTCTTGCCAGGCACAGATAATTGCCTGTTGGATCTGTTCTGGAATGGTCAGCGTTTCAAGATGGGCCCTGATGCGCTGTCCTGTTATCTTAAGATCTTCCAGTGATTCAAGGCTGCTTAATACCAGCCGCTTGACTAACACGGCAATCTCTTGACTTGTATTTATGAAATCACTATAAGCTTTGGTCGAAACACAAAACCCCCCAGGCACCTTAATCCCGGGAATTTGGCATAACTCACCCAGGTTTGCCCCTTTGCCGCCTACACTAGACAGACTTGATTTGTTGATTTCAGAGAAGTATAATATGTAGCGATTCAATCTGCTTCACCCGTTTCATGTATTTTTATGGCATTTAGTCCAAGCAGGTTAGCATCTAAAACACACAGCCTTTCATTAACTGATAGTATATCCCCTTTAATGGCACTTAGACCAACAAGACAATTGCAATGTTTCCAGGCTAGAGTGGTCATAGCAAAAAAACAGGCTTATCGTGACGATACCCTGTTTTTCCATCGTTGCTCTAGCATTAAACTTGTAATACAATACAAAAACGGCTACCGGTTTTATCAACCAATAGCCGCAAATGTTTAATTGTGGCGGAGTGGCAGGGATTTGAACCCTGGCAGGCCTCACGACCTCTAACTATTTAGCAAACCGTCCTCTTCAGCCACTTGAGTACCACTCCGTGTAGTGAATTATACAAGATATTATATCAGCCGCAATGAACCACGTCAACTGATAGTTAATGGCGGAGGGGGTGGGATTCGAACCCACGGTCCCTTGCGGGATCACTGGTTTTCAAGACCAGCTCCATAAACCGCTCGGACACCCCTCCATATCGGACACATATAGTATTATAGCAAACAGCAATCAGACTTGTCAACAAAACAGGCTATGGTAATTTCTCTCTGCTGGCAGACACACTTAGGTATGAGCAAGCCAGTCGGCAGTTTCAAGTTCCCGGACAATCTGAGGCAAGTCCCGCAGCAGTTCATCCAGTTCTTCTTCTGTCAAGATTATATCAAGCAGCGAATCATCCATCTAAATACACCTCCTTTGTCAGCATACTTAGCGCACACTCAACAGGCTAATTTAATACATTAATACATAGAACGAGAGGTTTAGTAACATTCTACCATATAGGGTTCTCAGTCTATGCTAAGATCCGGTAAAAATCAGGTTAATTTTTTACAAAAAGGTTGACTATTAACGTAAACAGAATTATATTCTTTATAGAGTTATTTAAAGATAATCAATAGAAATCTAAAAGTAGGTGAGATAGATGGACGTAGACCGACCTGGTGGGCCCATTTTGTTGTATTTAATTAAAAACAGGGGAATATTCCATTTTTTTCGCCTAAGTTTTGTCTGAGCATACAGGTTTACGCTGTTTAAATTTTACCCACGCTCATCGGCAACTCAGGCAAGGATTTGTATTCCCCTAAATTAAAGCGAGGGGGAGCAATCATGCTAAAAATTTATCGCAGCAACTGTACGCGTCTATATGAATTGACACTTCAGACACTTGAAAAGGGTGCCTGGCTTAAACTTATAAATCCTACCCCGGAAGAACTTGAACAAGTGGCGGCAGCAACCGGCAGCCCCCTTGATTTTCTTAAAGCAGCTTTGGACGAAGAAGAACGTTCCCGTATTGAACTTGAAGAAGATTATATGCTTGTTATTACAAATATCCCTGTTACCCGCGGTCATGACAGCTATGATGCTTTGCCACTGGGCATTGTTCTGACTCCGGAATACATTATCACAATCTGCCTGGAAGCCAATGATGTATTGGCAGAATTCAATCCCGAGAACGCCCGGGTTTTTAGTACCTTTAAAAAGACCCGCTTCTTATTCCAGCTCTTGTACAAATCGGCGGCATTATATCTCAAATACTTAAAGCAGATTAATCGCCGTACCGATGAGATTGAACGGTATTTGCGGCGCTCAATGCAAAATGAGGAGATATTTCAGCTCTTAGAACTGCAAAAAGGCTTAACCTACTTTGCTGCATCCTTACGTTCTAACGGCATAGTATTGGAGAAACTTCTCAGGCTGCGTTCCACGAGTCAGGTACAACATCTTATCAAGATCTATGAAGAGGATGAAGATCTGCTAGAGGATGTTATTATTGAAAACAAACAGGCCATTGAGATGGTGGAGATGTACAGCCGTATATTAAATGGGATGATGGATACCTTTACTTCCATTATATCCAACAATCTTAACCGGGTTATGAAATTCCTGGCTTCCATGACCATTATCCTGGCCATCCCAACTATGGTCTCCAGCTTTATGGGAATGAATGTTGATATACCAATGGGCGGACAAGGCGGCTTTACGGCCACGCTGCTATTTGCCGGAGCAGTCACTGCGCTTAGTGCTTTTGGCCTGTGGCGCAAAGGCATGTTTTAACTAAAATAAGCAGTATGCAAAAACCCGGGGAGGAAAACCCCCGGGTTTTTACTATGTAAATTCCGCTAAAATGGTTAATTTTTCATATGTATACTCTATTAGTGCAGGAAATTAGTCCTGGTAAGCGAAATAGTTAGAAATATGTAAAATAAGAGAGCAATGGTTCCCGCTGTCGAGAAAGCATATTTAGCGTTGTACTTATTGGGTTCTTTTTATTTTAAGTGGCATTAATCTGAGTATCACTGACATTTCTAACAGTGGCATTCAGTCTGTAATGAAATATTAAACTAGAGGAGGATACCCTATGTTCAAGAAATTTTTAGCCGGCCTCACCATCGGCACGCTGCTTATTACCGGATTGCCGCTGGTAGCCGGCGCAGCAACCGTAAATACCAATGTAAGCGTACCTGTTTCCACTGTTGACCAGGTAGGTGCCAACGGTTCTATCAACTGGGATGAAGGTTTTGTCGAGGCCATTGGCACCGGTGTGCCCTCAAGCATTGCCAAGTCTCCGGCCCAAGCCCGCCTAATGGCCAGACGGGCAGCAATCGTCGATGCCCAGCGCAATCTGCTGGAGAGCGTTGAGGGTGTAAAAATTACGGCTGAAACAACTGTACAAAATTTTGAAACAACAAATGATACGGTACGAACCCAGGTCACCGGTATAGTAAAAGGGGCAAGAATTGTCAATGAGCAGCAACTTCTTGATGGCACTTATCAGGTAACGATGCGCATTAACCTGTATGGCAATGGTAGTCTGGCAGAAGTAATTGTCGATGCCACAAAACCTATTACTCCTGTTCCCCTGCCGTCACCGTCACCGGCCTATTACCCGATTACATTGCCGGTATATACCGGTTTAGTTGTTGACGTAACCGGTCTTCCCCTGGAGCGGGCGATGTCCCCGGTCATCTTTGATGATACCGGCCGGGCTATCTATGGTCATATGAATATCATTCCAGAGTATGCTGTGTCGCAGGGTATGATCGATTATATGTGCACCCCGGAGGATATCAGGGCAGTTGAGCTTGGCCAGTCCCGCGCCGGTACCACCCCGATCATGGCTAAAGCGATTGGCCTTCGCGACCATAACGTAAATATTATTATTAGCCAGGCTGACGCTGACAAAATACTTGCCGCTAACGCCCAAAGCAACTTCCTGCCAAAAGCGATGGTATGTGTAAGACAATAGTGATTAATTATAAATGGGGTTGTGCCGAAAATATTTTTTCGCACAACCCCATTTGTTTTAATATTAGCCAAGTACCGCTAAGTTGACCTCTCGCCCCAATCCGAAGGCATACAGGACCTGTTCCTTAACCGGACGCCCAAGAATCTGTTCAACCGCGATGGTATACATACTAAGCTGCACTGCATATTTAGCTGCCAGTTCATCGTCTGAAACCGCCCGGTCAGTCTTGTAATCGACAAGTACCAGCCCATCGTCTTCAGCAAACAGGCAGTCAATAACCCCCTGCACGAAAATCCGCTCGCCGCAGCCATTCAGGTCAGGATAAAACTTTTCGGCAGGCAGCATCAGGCTAAACGGTAGTTCCCGCCACACTTGCCGGGCCTGCCGGAGTCGCCGCCCCAGGTTTGAGGCAAAAAAAGCGGCAATACCTGTGACATCCACCGACTGAGCCTGACCGGGAAGAAGAATCTGTCTGGCCTCCAGAGCCAGTACCTGTTCAGTGATCGCGGCGGCCGTACACGGGCCGGTCAGCGAGATATGCTGCATGACGGTGTGAACCATAACCCCGTATTCCACAGGTGTCAACCCTGACTTAGCCTGAAGAAACCGGGGCCGGCTATGCACAGCCGGTTGCATAAACAGGTGTTCAGCCTCTGTTTCTCCCTGTTCAATAAGCTCAAGACGGCGCTTAATTTCAGACACAGCCAGTTTGGCCGGTTTCCCGACAGCAATACTGCAGCCATACTCCCACCGCAAGATATTATCTACCCACTTGGTATCAGTGCCACCGGCAACCGGCGCTAACTGCTGCACCGCAGTAAGCAGAGTATCATCAGCCTGTTCAGACTGCTCCAGCAGTTTAATATCAACAGACTGAAATATCTCTACCGCCCAGGATGAAGGGTGCTGGGCCAGTTCTGGTGCCGGCAGGTCGGAGCATTCGGCATACTGCCTGATAACCGCACCGTCAGCATGGCGTGCCACAGCCATACCAACCCAGTCCAGATAGCTTTTGGCCTTAATGACCTGGCTGGGCGGCAGCTTGGCGTCCGGTTCACCGGCACAGCGGCACCAATTAGCACATTTTTGCAGTAGTTTTTTAGTAGAGCCGACAAGTATCAGCTTTTCCCGGGCACGGGTCAGGGCAACATAGAGAATCCTGAGTTCCTCGGCTTTTGTCTCAAGCTCAATCTTGTGTTGAATCCCCCAGCGGGCCGGTGTCGGATAACGGAACCTAAGCTCCGGCAGGGTGACATACGGCCCAACCCCCAATTCTTTGTGACACAATACCAGGGCGGTGGTATCCTGCAGATTAAAGCTTTTGCCAATATCGGCAACAATGACAACAGGGAATTCAAGCCCTTTACTTTTATGAATACTCATGACCCGGACAACATCTTCGCTTTCACCCAGCGCCCGCGCAACCGATAAATCAGAGTTTTTTTCTTTTAGCCGTTCAATAAACCGCAGGAAACGGAACAACCCCCGGAAATTAGTTGCTTCATACTGCCGGGCACGATCATAGAGCGCCCGCAGGTTTGCCTGCCGCAACACCCCGCCTGGCATCCCACCCACATAATCATAGTAGCCGGTATCA
Organism: Sporomusa sp.; assembly: GCA_029256645.1. The sequence continues at coordinate 8,039 of JAQSXM010000114.1, forward strand.
TGGAAAATACGCCATATTAGGTCTGCGACGCCTTTACGCCGCGCCAGACTGCGCCAGGCTGTTACCCGTTCAAGCAGCAGCAATACCTTGTCTGAGGCGGTTTCTGACGTGCTGGCGGCCATTACAGCCGCCCACAGGCTGCCCTCCGGCTTACACAGCCGCAGGTCAGCCAGTTCATCACCAGCCAAAGCTACCAATGGTGACCGGAGCACAGCCGCCAGGGGAATATCCTGGTGCGGATTATCAATCACATGCAACAGGGCCAGCATGATGGTAATCTCAGTCTCGGCAAAATAACCGGACGCAAGCTCTGCATAACAGGGAATACCGTTTTGCCGCAGCATGTCCTGCAGCGCCTGCGCTTTACCCTGTACCGACCGCAACAAGATAACGATATCCCGGTAGAGCAAGGGACGATAGCCGCCACTGTGTTTATCAAATACATGATAGCCACTAGCCATTAATTGCTGGATGCGCCGGGCAATCAGCACCGCTTCCTGTTCAAAAGAACTCAGCTCTTCTTCAGCAAGCTGGCTGGAGGTAGTCTCAGGGGCGTCACCGTTGGCCTGACTGCCTGTGTCCCCGGCTTCATCGGCTTGCTCGGCCTCGTCAGGGCCCTTATCCCGGTCAATGATCATGAGTTCCACAGGGCCGTTCAGATTAGGCAGCTCTGTCAGCGGGTAATCAGGACCAGGGTTAAGCTGCTCAGCCTGGCCATAATCAAGCTCAGCCGTCCGCTTAGTCATCAACTGACAAAACAAGAAGTTGGCCGCATGGAGCACACCGGGCCGGCTGCGGAAATTCTGGCTGAGATCAATGCGTTTACAGCCAGCCGCCTCACCCTGTTGGTACCGGTGATACTTATCCATAAATAGCTCTGGTTCGGCCAGCCGGAAGCGGTAG
>JAQSXM010000115.1 GCA_029256645.1 Sporomusa sp.
ATAAGGAGCTTGTTGAAAACAATGATCACTATAACCGATATTGAACAGTCAGACTTAGCGCAATTTGCTGTATTAGGTGAAGAACTTTTTGGATCTGAAACTAATATGACAAAGTTGACAAGCGTGTTTGAAAGAATGCAAGCAGATCCCAGTTATATTTTCATTGGTGCAAAGGACGATCAGCAAAGATTACTGGGATCTGCTATGGGGATTATCTGCATGGATACAGTGGGTGAATGCCGGCCATTTATGGTGCTTGAGAACATTATTGTAAGCAAAAATAGCCAAAGGCAGGGAGTCGGGAAAAAGCTTGTTGCCTATCTGGAAGCGCGGGCGCGGGAGAAAAACTGCTATTTCGTTATGTTTCTGTCGCATGCTAAGCGCAAAGAGGCTCATATATTTTATGAAGCAATCGGCTATCCCAAAGATATTGCGCAAGGATTTAAGAAATATTTATAAGTAAGGACCATTCAGATCTGCAGACACGTTGTCTGTGGATTTTTCTTATTTGATGTTAGCAGATAAAATGCGGTGATAGTTAACTAAATAAAAAAAATAAATGGACAGGTGGAAGTCATGATTGTACTGGAGTATAATTATAGTTGGTAATAAATGTAATGCGGCTTGCCTGGTGCAATACAACAAAGTTATGGGGGAATTGTTATGGGGATAAGGTACAAAATCGATAACTCTAAAATTAACTTTGCCTTAACTGTTGAAGGGATGACTTGCGAGCACTGTAAAAAGGCTGTGGAATCAAAGGTTATTACTATGTATGGGGTAGATTCGGCAATTGTAGATCTTGCGGCCAACACACTTACCGTGGAATTTGATCCTAATTGTATTACCTTAAAGGATATCGTAGCCGCAGTTACTGAAGAAGGATATACTGCGAATATCTAGGGGTTAATAGCTGATTTTTGGTTAGGCTGCACCAAGACTTGTGATACAAGGGTTGGTGCATTTTTCTTCTTTATACACATGAGGGGTTCTTTAGTGTCTCAAAAGTTACTTTGATAAACGCACGCAGTGCTGGTGACAGCCACTTTTCTTTGTGATACAGTAACTGGGCTTTAATATCAAAACATGCTCCAGCCCACGGCAGTGCAATAAGCTGATCAGCAAGTATTTCTTGTTTAACAGTGGCATATGGTAAAAAGCCGATGCCCCAGCCGTCGCAAACAAACCTTTTAATAACCTCATTACTGCTGACCCCAAGTATTGACGCGGGTTTTGCTCCCGCCTGGGTAAGAATGCTTTCAAATAAGCGGCGGTAGCTACACCCGGTTTCAGTCAGGATGAGTGGCTGACCATTCATATCATGCGGCAGGATTTGCTGTTTTTTAGCCAAGGGGTGGTTAGGCGCCGTAATAACTGCCATAGGCACGTCGAAAAGAACATGGGTGACAAGATCGCTTTCAGTACAGGATATGTCTGGGATGAAGGCCAGGTCGATCGTATTCTTCCGAAGATAGGTTCGATAGTCACTGCAAGTATCAAAACGTATATTGAGTTCCACGTTAGGGTAAAGAGCACGAAATGCATTGAAAACCTCAGATAAGCGATAGGTGCAAAGCGATTCTGCGGTTCCAATTGTTAGCTCGCCTTTGGGGGTTAAAGAGCTGGAGATTAGGTCTTTGGCCTCATCGGCCAGTTTCAGAATCTGGTCAGCATAGGTATATAAGTGCTCACCGTCTTTGGTCAGTTTTATTTGCTTTCCTAAACGCTCAAATAACATTGTGCCGAAATCTTCTTCAAGTGCCTGTATTTGATTCGTAATAGTTGACTGGGCATAGCCGAGGTCTTTTGCCGCTTTGGTAAAGCTTAATAGTTTGGCTGTTGTAACGAAAGCTCTTAACTCGCGAAACTCCATTTTAGATCCCACCCATCACAATTTGTGAATTACTCCATCGACATTATCAATTTTACCTATTGATAATTCCATGATAATATAATTTTTAACAGAGGTCTATATAATACCTAGCAGTGAGACCTAATTTGGAGGGGTAGAGGATGATAAAAACGATTAAGGCTGATGAAATAAAGTCCCGGGTACAGGGGCTCGGTGCCGATTTATGCCAGATAGCTTCTGTAGAGCGCTTTGCGGACGCACCTCCCGGCTTTCACCCTACCGATATTGTTAAAGGTTGCCACAGTGTGGTCGTTGTGGCAACACGATTTCCGGTAAGTACACTGTCGGTTTCATCCCCGGCTGCATATACTTTTGTACGTAATAAATTAGCTGATAAAATAGATTCGATTACAGTGCAGGTTGCCGCCGAGCTGGAAACCTTAGGTAGCTGCGCTGTCCCTGTTCCGTCGGCTGACCCATACGATTACTGGGATGATAACCGGCGACACGGGCAAGGGATATTGTCATTAAAACATGCGGCAGTGCGAGCCGGACTAGGGCAAATAGGCAAAAATACACTCCTGGTCAATGAAAAATTTGGGAATATGGTGTGGTTAGGTGCGATTGTACTTGATCAGAAGCTTGAGCCTGATAGGTTGGCTGATTATCAAACATGCCTGCCTGATTGTAGAATCTGTTTAGAGGCTTGCCCGGCAAATGCTCTGGATGGGGTTACTATTGAACAATGCAAGTGTCGTAGTGTCTCTGCCAGGCATACTGCCGGTGGCGGTGGGGTTTATAGCTGTAACATTTGCCGAAGAATATGCCCAAATCACAACGGGATTAAGGGTAATTCTTTGGTTAGCCAATAGACAATGCAGGATTTTGGGGCACATTAGGATAAATGAGTACCTATAGCGTGATTAGGAGTAACCATGATGCAAAAACGGGATATTTTTATCGGACTAGTCGTTGTTACGGTATGGGGCCTTAATTTTATCGCCATTAAAATTGGCTTAAAAGAGATACCGCCATTGTTATTAGGCGCACTGCGCTTTCTTCTGGCTTGTTTCCCAATTATTTTTTTCCTGCCTCGGCCGCCAATTCCCTGGCTTTGGTTAATTGCATTAGGGTTGTCAATTAATGTGGGGCAGTTTTCATTTTTGTTCATCGGGATGAAGGTCGGCATGCCTGCCGGTCTTGCCTCGTTAGTTCTCCAGTCCCAGGCTTTTTTTACATTGCTGGTGGGAGCTGCCTGGCTTGGCGAGCGTTGGAGCTGGAATCACCTGGCAGGTCTTGCATTGGCAGCTAGTGGTATGGCCATCATCGGCTCTCAGCAGGGTGGGGAAATGACGGCTGCTGGGTTTGGGCTGACCTTGACTGCAGCTGCCTGTTGGGGTGTTGGCAATGTCATTATGCGCCGGGCCACTCAGAGCCTGCCGCCTTCGTCCATGTTAGCTTTAGTAGTATGGGCCGGTGCTGTGGCTATCCTGCCATTAACAGCATTATCCTGGATAATAGAAGGCTATGATGCCTGGCTGGCCGCCTACCATACTCCCAGCTGGGCCAGCCTTGGTTCGATTATCTATCTGTCCTTCTTTGCTACTTTAGTCGGGTTTGGTTTATGGGGTAAGCTGCTTTCACGCCACCCCGCCGCAGTGGTGTCGCCGTTAGCCCTGTTAGTACCAATCGTGGGTATGAGCAGTTCAGCCTTGTTTTTGGGAGAGGCAGTTTCTCTTTGGCAAGGTTTGGGAGCCGTACTGGTAATGTCCGGTCTGATCGTACACGTTTTGGGTGGGCGATGGAAGGTAAGTAACATAAAAATCAGAGACTACTAATATAAGGAGACTTCTAATGAACATTGATGTTGCATTTTTGCCTGCGGAGGTCAACGGGGTTGATATATCTAATACTACTTGCATTGTATTGGATATCTTTCGGGCAACAACGAGTATTGTTACTGCTATGGCTAATGGCTGCAAAACCGTAACACCGGTATTATCGGTTAATGAAGCCCGGCTGCTTGCAAATCAAGAAAACAGATCTTTGTTAGCCGGCGAACGGCAATCCATTAAAATAGAGGGTTTCGATTTTGGAAACTCTCCGTTTGATTTTTCTGAGTCTAAGGTGCGGGACCGGCAGATCATCATGACTACAACCAATGGTACTACTGCAATAAAAGCAACAGAAGGTGCAGCAAGGACCTTGATTGGTTCTTTTATAAATGCCAGTGCGGTTTGCCGGCAGGCCAAACAATACGGGCAGGATATATTGATTGTCTGTGCCGGAACAGATTGTCTCTTTTCGCTGGAAGATGCCCTCTGTGCAGGTTTTTTGACAGACATTCTGCTAAGCGAAGCGGCAACAGTGCCAACCATGACAGATGCAGCCAGTGGTGCATTACTAATGTATACCCAGGCAAAAGGTGCACTTGGTGAAATTGCCAAAAACAGCAGAAATGGCAAACGGCTATGCGAGCTGGGGCGTGAGGAAGACGCCAACTACTGTTTTCAAATCGATTTATTTACTATAGTACCCGAATATAAGAACAGGATGATAACAACTGCTTGTGAACTGTAACGGATACAGGGGATTATCCTCAGGTGTGCTAAGCAAAAAAATATCCGGAGACGTTTTCGTCTACGGATTTTTGAAAGCTATATGACAGCGTACTTGTTTATCGAAATACTACGCTGGATGAAAATTAATTACTTGATCTAATAAATCAGAGGCTTGTTCTCGCTGAATCCCCAGTACCAATACAACTTCACTAAGGAGGATTTGGCGGGCGTTATCCAGCATGTTCTTCTTAGTCATTCCCAGCTTTTTCTTGTTGCTGATACGTACTAAATCCCGGATAACCTCGGCGCCCTCGTAGATGTCGCCGCTCTTTATTTTAAGCATATTTCTTCGATCGGTCTGATTGTCATTGCAGGATGTATCTGATTCTCCATCGAAGAAAGTCGTGAACACGTCGTCTAGTTTCTCCGGGTTTACAATGCGGCGTATTCCCAGTCTCTCGGTTTTGTCGATGGGTATCATTACTTGCATGTTTCTGTGAAGGATATTGATGGAATAATACAACTGAGTTTCGCCAAGAAACTCTTTTTCTTCAATTGTTTGAATAATCCCGCCGCCTTGCGCAGGGTAAAAAATCTTATCACCTACTTGAAACACGAAGCCCACCCCCTGTCTAGTAGCTTAAGTATACAACAAAAATCATCATAAATCAAATAAATTTATATTTTACCATAACAACTTGTAATATGTCAACGAAAACAATATAGATTATCAGTCTATTTTTTCCAGTAACTTGCGTAACTAAGTAAGCAATCGAAACTGGATATCCTGCAGTCTTGTAGAGAGGAGCGTGGAATTTGGATACTATCTTATGTGAGCGCCGAACCTATACCGATAAACCATTTACACATGCTCATTCTTATGGCCAGTTGGTTATACCTATTTATGGAGCATTGTCGATCTCCGTTGATCGGCTGACCGTAGAGAGACAGGAAAACATTGTATTTGTACCGCCTGACACGGCTCATTCCTTTTATGCTCACACGGCCAATCAATTCTTTGTGTTTGATGCGCCGGTTTTTTACTTTCCCAATAGGTTAGGTGGGGATTTGCGATTTTATTCGCTGGATGGACGTTGGCAGGCGATACGCAGTTTGTTATTTGAGGAAGTGGATAATGGACCTGCTTCAAGCCACCGGCTTACAGATTTGTTTCGCTATATTGCCGGTCTGTTAGAACAAGATCAAGCCTCTTCACTACAGTATATTAAACATAATTTTGAACAGTCGATAACAATTAATCAGCTAGCGGCCATAGAACATTTCAATCCAACCTATTATGCAGAGTGGTTCAAACAAAAATATGGTACCACGCCAATTGCTTATATCCGCCACTTGCGTTTCGATAAAGCAAAAGAACTGCTTGCCACCTCAGACTATACAGTTATGCAGATTGCCCAGCAGGTTGGTTATGAGAACCAATCAACGCTGACAAGACTTTTTCAACAACAAATGGGAATAACGCCACGCGAGTATCGTGAAAATACCCGAAAGTGGGTTAAATAAAACACGAGTATTGGTCAAAAAAGAAGACACTATCCCTGCTATACTATTTTCAATAGATGTAGGAGGGGTGTTCGATGCAGGCAAATTATAAAGGGGCATTGTACTTATCCATGGCAGCGAGTATTTGGGGAGGCATGTATGTTGCTAGTAAATATGCCCTGGAAACAGTCCCTCCCTTTACATTGCTCTTTATTCGGTACCTGCTTGCTTCAATAATTTTAGTCTTATGGTGCCGGTATAGCAATATTTCCATTATACCGAAGGAACATCAGGGGTTAATGTTTCAGATTGGTTTTTTTGGATACTTTTTATCTGTTGGTATGCAGTTTGTTGGCACAAGTCTGTCGAGTGCTCACCTAGGAGCCGCTATTACTACCCTCTCGCCGGTATTTCAGTCAGTATTTGCTGTCTTCCTGCTTAATGAAGCAGCCACGAAGCGGCAGATCGCTTCAATTACTCTGTCTTTTATTGGGATACTGATCGTAACCGATGCGATTAACGCCCTGCGGGAAGACACATTTAATGTAGGAAACCTGCTTTTCCTGACAGCGGCGGCCTTGTGGGGTTATTATTCAGTTTTGGCGAAGAAAGTGGCCGATACCCACCCGGTGCTGAGAATTACTACCTGGGGTATTTTGTTGGCAACTGTATTTGCTGCTTTTCCTGCTATGTTTGAGTTAGGGTCTTGGGATGCCTCTGTTTTAACTAATGGAATGGTTTTTTCCAGCATTCTGTACCTTGCTGTAGTATCGACAGTGGTTGCTTATTATTGTTGGAATAAAGGGTTAGCTTTACTTAATCCTCATCAGGCTGGCTTGTTTATGTTTTTGCAGTCGATCGTAGGCAGCATTCTGGGGTACTTTTTATTGGGAGAAAGCTTGTCGATGGCTTTCCTTGTCGGAACTGCGCTGATCTTATTGGCCGTTTATTTTAACATTCATTCTAATGAGTTATCACAAGTGAAACCTATAAAAGAATGTTATAAAATTTTTTTTTATTTTTATTAGATTTATGTATATAGTGAATTTAAACTGGTAATAATAGAAATGTAATAGGTGTCCTCCGAGAATATGAGGGTTGCGAAAACATTGAATTGAATAACGCGCATACGTAAGCACCCATATACAAACCCCTGCCGTTTCGGCAGGGGTTTAATTTATGAACAACAATAATTATGGAATATAATGGATAGATTTTTCTAGCATAATATACTTGACTAACTTACAACCTCGATGGTATTATTAAGTTGTAAGTAGCCAAGGAGGTGTTCTGATGAAAGTTGCGTTAATTGGCTTAGGAACAACAGGGAGAATTGCAGCTGAATATTTTCATAAAGAACAGGCACTGGCGCTAGTATTGTGCCGGGAAAACAGCCAGGATGCCGGTAAAGATTTAGGCGAGCTTTTACATAGACCGCACATGGGTGTCTCGGTTGAGACTACGGAGAATCTAGAAGAAAAATTAAACAGGTATAAACCCGATATATTAATCGATTTTTCCTCGCCATCCTTCCTGCGGGAACATTTAGCGACTCTGGCGCGGTGCAAGGTCAACGTGGTAACTGCAGTTACCGGCTATACCCAGATGGATATAAAAAGAGTGAAGGTGTTGGCCAGGAAAAGGGAGATTGGTGTGGTAATTGCCCCGAATATCACCCTGGGTGTCAATGTATTATTAGTGATGGCTCAAATCGCAGCTGCCCTTCAATCAGATTATGATTTTCAGGTTGTTGATGAAAATCATAGAAATAAAAAAGACAGTCCGTCAGGCACTGCGGAAAAAATCGTCGCAGCGATTAAACGGGGGCTTGAAAAGTCGGAAGCCGATAACTTGATACCCATTCACTCAATCCGGGCGGGTGATATTACCGGACGCCATAAAGTGTTGGCTTGCGGGAAGTATGATCAAATTGAGATCACACACACGGCCTTTTCCAGAACGGCCTATGCCGAGGGGGCTTATAAAGCGGCTCAGTTTATCTATGGCCGCAAAGGCTTCTATGAGATGAAAGATGTATATGGCCTCGGAAAACCAAGTTATGCAGAGGATCGGTTGCATACTGATGCTACAGCCTCACTGGCCGGTTTCTATGCCTAAACGTTTGAAATAATACAAAACGAGCCACCCTTCTGGTAAAGGGAGGCTCGTTTTTTATGTTGGATTGCCAACAAAGCTTGTTGTTTTTGTTAGAATCTCTGGATCGCCAACAACCACAATTCGATCATGTGGCTCAATCTTGGCGTCAGGGCCAGGGGAAATGATGATTTTTGTACCCCGTCGAATTGCCACAACGGTAGCTCCGGTGTGTTGCCACAATCTAATTTCTGCAATAGTATGGCCGATGGTATGCGAGGTTTCAGGTACCTGAACCTCAACCGGATTGTATGGCGTGAGATTACGGAGTTTATCGGAATAATTTATAATATCAGTAAGCAGGTTTTCCAGTCTTGCATCAATCTCACGCTTTTGCTGTAAGAGAAGCTCAACGTCATGATGCAGGGAGTCGACAGAGTCGGAGCTTTTGTAGTGCTCTACAAAGCTATAGGCATTTTCGGTAGATAATACAGTTACTTCTTTACCCTGGGAGACACTGACAACATTCTTAACTTTTAGGAGGGCTATCGCTTTCCTGACTGTTTCCGGCGATACATTGTAATGGCTGGCTAATAAGGATCTACCCGAAATCTTTTCGTGTACACTGTATTCGCCATTAATGATTCGTTGGGCCAAGTCTAAGGCAATAGACCGGTACATAGCAATTGATGATTTCATCTGAAGTTCCCTCCGCTTGACAATCCGCGCTGTTATTATTATAGCTTTTATCATAACAGTCAACAAGCTGGCATTGTCAGTAAGTTTAAAAAACGCTGGAAAAGTAGAAGGAACCGCCAACTGGCGGTTCCTCTCTAGTGGGTTGCAAGCTTGTGTACGGTCTACTCTTTAGTCGTGGATGTCGCCGCCGGTGATGCAGCT
>JAQSXM010000116.1 GCA_029256645.1 Sporomusa sp.
TAGCTGAGAAAAATCTTTATCCATTTTATCGACAGACTTGGCATCACTTAATGTAACATGTGCTCCTAGCTGTTGCAAGATATTAGCCACCGAAATACCACTAACACCGGCACCTAATACCAAAATTTTCTTATTAAAAAACTCTGTCTGTTTATCCATTTTACATCCCCCCAGACCGGCTAACTGCCAATAGGCTCAAAGCCACGGCGGCAAACACAGCGCCAGCCAGCCAAAATACCGTCACCACTTTAGTTTCAGACCACCCGGATAATTCAAAATGATGATGAATAGGACTCATTTTAAATACCCTTTTACCTGTGGACTTAAAAGAAATAACCTGAATAATGACTGAAAGCGCTTCAATGACAAATACGCCGCCAACAATAACCAATAAAAATTCAGTTTTAGTCATTACAGCAACAGCTGCAAGAGCACCACCTAAAGCCAGTGAACCGGTATCACCCATAAAAACCTTAGCCGGAAAAGCGTTATACCGTAAAAAACCCAGACACGCCCCAGCTAAAGCTACACAAAAAATGGCTAAATCAGGTTTGCCAAATGAAAGAGCCACAACAGCATACGCTAATGCCGCAACCGTTGTCGTGCCGGCAGCTAAGCCGTCAAGACCGTCAGTGAGATTAACAGCATTTGTCGTGCCAACAAGTACAATGAAGATTAACAGATAATATAAAGCCCCAAAATCAATATTAACTCCGAGAACAGGTATCCAGACATCAGTACCACGACCAAAGTAGATACTTGCAACGTAGGAGAGTGCCAACGCCATAATGATTTGCCCCAGTAGCTTTTGCCTGGCTTTAAGACCGAGTGAACGTTTAAGTACCACTTTAATAAAATCATCAAGAAAGCCAATGAACCCATGTCCTAATGTAACAAATAAGGCTAACAGTACCTCCGGGTGTTTGCCGGCAAATACAAGACTGGGAATCGTAAGCGCCACTAGAATCAACAGCCCACCCATGGTAGGAGTTCCGGCTTTGGCATAATGTCGCTCAGGGCCTTCTTCCCTGATGCTTTGCCCAAATTTTAGCCGCTTTAATATAGGAATAACCAACGGCCCTGCCATTATAGCGATGGCAAACGCCATCACGGCAGCATACAACAATTCCTGCATCGTAACCTCCTGAATTGGCTCGCTATCGCAGCGATGTACTAGCAAATGCTTCCAGCATAATTTCCATCTTCATGCCGCGAGAACCTTTTAGCAAAATATAATCACCAGGCTTCATCAGACAATGTAATGCCGCAATTGCCTCTTTGTGACTGGTAAAAGCATGGGTGATTTTAACACCATGCTCGGCAGCAGCATCCACAATATGTTTTGATAATTCCCCCACTGTAAGGACAATGTCTACTCCTTGTTCAGCGGCCTGTTGTCCGATCCTGCGGTGAGCCTCAACAGCAGCATCGCCAAGTTCCAGCATATCACCTAACACTGCGATCTTCCGGCCTTTGCTAATATCTGACAACGTATTAAGTGCTGCTGCCATTGATAGCGGGCTTGCATTATATACATCATTGATAACTGTATAATCGCCATATTTTTTTATCTCAAGACGCATCGCACCGGGAATAAAATTGCTAATCCCGAGTTTTACGTCATTTGGCTGCAATCCTAATTCCAACCCGACAGCGATAGCCGCCAGTGCATTATACACATTGTGTACACCCACCGTATGTAAAATGACAGGAAAAGAGCCACGGGGGCTGCAACAATCAAAGGTGGTTATTAATTCATTGTTTTCCCTGGCAGATATGTTCTCGGCACGCACAGCTGCCTCAGGGCTTAAGCCATATAACACCACTCGACCCTGCGCCCGTTTCTGCATAGCCCGAACATGTGGATCGTCGGCATTAAGCACCACTAAATCGTCATGCGCGATTGCTACTACTAATTCAGACTTAGCAGCAGCGATATTCTCAATTGAACCAAGAATTTCCATATGGGTTTCGCCCACATTGGTCACTACCCCTACTGTAGGTAAAGCGATTTCAGTCAGCTCATGAATTTCCCCACAAGCGCGCATGCCCATCTCAACAACAGCAGCTTCGTGGCCTGGCTCAAGTTTTAACAGGGTTAGGGGCAGGCCAATCTCATTATTAAAATTGGCCTCTGTCTTAAGCACACTAAACCTGCTAGCTAATACAGCAGCAAGCATATCTTTGGTGGTAGTCTTACCGTTAGAGCCTGTTACAGCGACTACAGGGATATGATACCGCTTGCGGTGAAACCTTGCTAATGCCTGCAAAGCAACCAGAGTATCCTTCACTTCTATTACAGTTACGTTTTCAGGCACAGCTACCGGCCTGCTAACAATGACACCAACTGCGCCCTTACCGGCAGCCTGAGCAATAAACTCATGCCCGTCAAAACGTTCACCCTCTAAAGCAATAAACAAATTCCCAGGCTGAGCAGTCCTGGTATCTGTGGAAATACCACGAAAAAATTTGCCGCCGGCGGCACTGGTCAAACGACCTTCGGTAGCCTTTAACACCTCAGTTAAACTAAAATCAGGCATTTGTTCTCATCTCCCCGATAACCTCACGAGCCACCTGACGATCATCAAAATCAATCGTTCTATCCTGTAATATCTGGTAAGTTTCATGCCCTTTACCGGCAATAAGTACTACATCCTGTGGCCCGGCCAATCTAATTGCCTGAGTAATGGCCTGACGCCGGTCAATAATTATTTGATAACTTTTGGCAGCATTAGCGCTCGTCATACCGTCTTTAATACCCACTTCGATATCTTCCAGTATTTTTCCTGGTTCTTCACTGCGGGGATTATCTGATGTAGCCAGTACGATATCGCCATATAACGCGGCCAATTTGCCCATAATTGGTCGTTTAGTACGGTCACGGTCCCCCCCACAGCCAAATACTACAATAATTCTGGCTGTCGCAAACTGTTTGGCCGTTCTTAGGACGTTTTCTAAACCATCTGGCGTATGAGCATAGTCAACAATGACTGTAAACGGTTGGCCGGCATTCACTAATTCAAATCTCCCAGGTACACTGATGAAGCTTTCGAGCGCGTGTTTGATAATGGCTGGTTCAACTTTTTCCGCCATCGCAACCCCGGTTGCCGCTAACACATTATAGACATTAAACATGCCGGTAATACTTAGTTTCAGCGGCATAGACCCGAACGCTCCATTGATACTAAAACTGGAACCAGCCGCTTCCACATTCAGACTGTCGGCAGTTAAGGCGGCAGAGCTATTAATAGCATAACTGATTATCGGGCAATCCGAATTATTTGCCATCGTTTTACCGGCAGCATCATCAAAATTAATAATGGCTGCTTTACCGCTCTTCTTACTGCCAGGTCTATTTAAGCTCCGGAATAACTCTGCTTTGGCCTCAATATAATTTTCAAATGTTTGATGAAAATCCAGATGATCTTGCGTCATATTGGTAAATACGCCAACATCAAATTCACAGCCGGTTACCCGGCCCAACGCCAAAGCATGTGACGAGACTTCCATTATTGCATATTCCATACCACTATTGACCATTTCAGCCAGCGTACTTTGTAGTTCGATTACATCAGGCGTAGTATTTTTTACTGGCAATATTTTATCGTCAATCATTGTCTGAATCGTACCAATTAGGCCTACCTTATAGCCGGCCTGCCGTAAAATACTTCTAATCAGGTAGGTTGTCGTTGTTTTCCCATTAGTGCCAGTAACGCCAATCATTCTTAACCGCTGACCCGGATAATCAAAAAAATACGGTACAACGGCCTGCATTGCCGTACGGGTATTCTCAACTTTAATAATAGTTATGTCGCCGTACGCTGCTGTTGGTATATCTTTTTCTACAAGCACCGCCACTGCGCCTTGCGTTATGGCATCAACAACAAAATCGTGGCCGTCAACATGAACCCCGGTTAGACAAACAAACAAAGTACCGGGAACTACCTTGCGGGAATCGTGGGCCACTGCCTTAATTTCTCTGTCAAGTCGACCATATATTGCTGCATACGGCAGTAATGCCGCCAGTTGCTCTAAGTTTTTGACCATAACTATATCCTCCTGCCCACTACAAAAATTAAATTATAATATGCTCTTATATCTATTTTTACCAATATCTCTTATTTTAACGCCATTTACTCAAAATAGGTAGTAATACTTGTTCCTGATAACACGATACTGCCAGGTAACGGATCCTGTTTGACCGCGTTCCCCCCTGCCCCTTTAGGATTTATCACAAGACCAAGCTCTGCCAGAATATCTGATGCCTCGCGTGGTGTCCGTCCGGTTAGGTCCGGCACAGTAACCTCACCTGCTAAATAACGTGGTGTCATCGTATAAAGGAGTACACCGCTGCCAGTTGGCATACGGCTGCCGGGTTTTGGGATTTGATCTGCTACCCGGTCACCCGACTCCTCAATCCGCGGAATTAAGCCGGATTTCTCTAACTCTTTTATGGCCTCAGGAACATTTAAATTAATTACACTCGGCACCAGCACGTGAGTATCCGGAGCACCCGGTTTAGCTGAACCTGCTGTTGGCTGCGGTGTGACCTTTAGATACTGCAAAACATCTTTCATTACGGCCCCAAATACCGGTGCTGCAATCTGCCCGCCGTAATAGAGACCAACAGGCTCATCAATAATAACCAGCATCGCAACCTGAGGATTATCGGCAGGGGCAAACCCGACAAACGATGCCACATATTTATCTGGCAAATAACCACCGGCCCCGACTTTTTGGGCAGTACCGGTTTTTCCGGCAATTTTGAAGCCTTCTATATATGCATTCCGGCCAGATCCCTGTGATACTACTGATTCTAATATCTCTTTAACCTGTTTCGTTGTCGCCGGATCAAGCACCTGTCTGATAACATCAGGTTGAAAGCCTCTGACAATATTCCCTGCCTTATCCTTAACCTCCCTGACAATTTGTGGTCTAAGGAGCTGGCCATCGTTAGCTACAGCGGCAGCGGCGGTCACTAACTGAACAGGTGAAACAGCAATACTCTGACCGATTGACATTGTTGCAATGTTAATCGGAGTTGCCTTAGTACGATCAATCATAATTCCCTTAGCTTCTCCCGGCAAATCAATATTGGTAGGCCGGCCAAAACCGAAAGCATCAATATAACGGTAAAAAGGATCGCGCCCTAAACGCAGTCCAACATTAACAAACCCCACATTACAGGAGTTTTGAACTACCTCAGCAAATGTCTGGCTGCCATGTCCCCCGTGTTTCCAACAATGAATATTGCGTCCTTGTACCTCAACCTCACCAGGGTCAAAAAATCTTTCATCAGGTTTAACAATATGTTCAGACATAACTGCTGATGTCGTAATGATTTTAAAGGTTGAGCCTGGTTCATAAACATTTGAAACGGCAATGTTTCGCCACAGTTTAGGGGAAACCTCACTAAACTTATTAGGGTTATAGTCCGGCCTGTTAGCTAACGCCAAAATTCCGCCATCGCGTGGATCAATCGCGATAATAGTAGCGGCCTTCGCCTGGGTCTCTTTCATCACCCGGTCAAGTTCACGTTCAACAATCTGCTGAATAACCAAATCAATCGTAAGATAGACATTATTCCCTTCCGTTGGTGGCACAAACCGGTGGGATGCCTGGGGTATCTCCCGTCCTCTGGCATCGTACTCAATGACAATGCTGCCTGAACGGCCTTTCAGATAACTGTCAAAAGTCATTTCTACGCCATCTAGCCCTTGGCTGTCAATCCCATTAAAACCAAGGATATGTGCTGCCAGATTATCATGGGGATAATAACGTTGGCTTTCTTGAGTCAGACCAATACCTGGGAGATTAAGCATTTGTACCTGTCGGGCTATGTCTGGATCAATCTTACGTTTAATCCATGTAAATGCCTGGCGTTTTTTCAATTTGTTCTTAAGATTAGTTTCATCTAACGCCAAAATAGCAGCCAGTCTGGCTGCTGTTTCTTCATGGTCCCGTATTTCGGCAGGTATGGCGTATACAGATTCCGTACTGACACTAACCGCAAGTTCCCGGCCGTGTCGATCAAAAATGATGCCCCGTTTTGCCTCAACCGGAATCTCACGTATACGTTGATCAACAGCATTCTCCGATAACCAGGCACTCTTATAAAATTGGAGATACAGTAAGCGACCAATCAACCCCATCATAATTACCGATATGATCAAGAACAGGCAAGCGACCCTTTTCCTGATGGTAACATGCGAAACAGATGCCACTTATTTATCTCCCCCATCGTGTAAAAATTACCGCCCTTTACTCGCCTCCGCTTTGTTGAGTTTAACAGCAGTCAGTATCTGCTCAGCAACACCTGTACTCTTGACCGGCTCTGCTTGAGAAGAAGGGCTGTCTGCAGGTATGGCTGATGCATAATACGCGTTTTTAGGCACAATCATCCCTAACTCTTTTACAGCAATTTCTTCGATACGCTGTGGCGATTTGAGTCTGGCAATATCAAGACGCAAAAGTTCATTTTCTTTTTCTACTTTTGCTACCTGACCTTTAATTCTTACCAGATCATAGCCTGCTTGCACAATAGCAGCACTTTGCATAGTTGTAACGGCAGCCATTACAACAGCTATAATGACAAGGATCAGACATTTGACGCGCAGCTGTTTATCAGCTTTTTGGACAATTTTAGGCGCAGGCGAAGCGGCTTCCTGTTCATACACATGTAACTCTTGTTTTTTATGTACTAACATTTCTATTGTTCCTCCCCATAATTTAGAACAATTGTCGCTATAACTTTACAGCGATACGAAGCTTAGCACTACGAGCGCGAGGATTTTTCTCAAGCTCCTCAGGCGATGGTAAAACAGGCTTTCCCTGCACTTTAACTTTCGGCTTAGTATTACAGACACATATTGGCAGCTGCGGCGGACAAATACACGCTTTAGCCAACTGTTGCAATGTCTGTTTGGCAATCCGGTCCTCCAGTGAATGGAATGTTATTATACCAATACGGCCCCCGGGTTTTAGGCGCTCTACTGCGGTAATAAAGGTATCCCGCAAAATTCCCAGTTCGTTATTAACTTCAATCCTAATAGCCTGAAACGTTCTTTTAGCCGGATGTGGACCATCCCGCCGGGCACCGGCAGGAATGGCTTTCTTGATCACGTCTACCAATTGACCTGTCGTTTCGATACTGGCCTTAGCCCGGTTCTCTACAATAAATTGAGCAATTCGCTTAGCCCAGCGTTCCTCGCCATAATCAGTAATTATTGCGGTCAGTTGTTGTTCACTATAAGTATTGACGACATCATATGCTGAGAAATTCGCATTTGGATTCATACGCATATCCAGCGGTGCATCCTGCATATAAGAAAACCCCCGGTCAGCTACATCAAGCTGATGCGATGATACCCCTAAGTCAAATAAAATACCATCAACTAATCCGGTTTCTAGTCCATCAAGCACTGAACCCAAACACTGGAAATTATTTTGAACGATACTTATCTTACAACTAGCCCCTGCTAAGCGTTGCTTGCCGGCGTTAATGGCTGCCGGATCCTGATCAATCCCAATCAACCAGCCAGCAGGTGCCAACCGTGCAGCTAAACACGCGGAATGACCAGCACCGCCTAACGTGCAGTCAACATAAATACCCTCCGGATCCGAAAAAACGCCAGCGACACTCTCTTCCAGCAATACACTGGTATGTTCAAATTCATGTTCTTGCACCTTACCAACTCGTTTCGGTTATAATTAAATCCCTAAATCAGCCAAGGTTTCTGCGATCTCAGCAACCGTAGGACTCACTTGCTGATTATATTCATCCCAGGCGGCTTTATCCCAAATCTCAATCCGGGTTGACACACCAATCACGACTACATCTTTATCTAATTTTGCATGATCGCGTAAGTTAGGGGGCACAAGCACTCTCCCCTGTTTATCACACTCAAGTTCGGCCGCTCCGGAAAAAAAGAAACGAACAAAGGCCCGAGCTTCTGGTTTAGCCAACGGAAGCTTCTTTAATTTATCTTCTAGGATAGCCCACTCACTGCGGGTATATACAAATAAGCAGTTATCAAGACCCTTGGTGGCAATAAATGCTTCTCCCAAACCTTCACGAAATCTGGCAGGAAGAATCAGCCGGCCTTTATTGTCGATGGTATGTAAATATTCGCCCATGAACACGGCTGTCACCACCATTAAAAATAATCAACCACTTTACACCACTCTACACCACTTTTTAGTTTATTCTGGGCAAATAAAAAAAATCCTGCCTATAATCTGCAGGATTTTAAAAAAACCCAAAATTTGGAGACTTAGGTCCTATATTTTTAAATTACTTAGTTTCTGATTAAGCCAAATCGTTCTAATAACGGTGCAGCATTAAGCCTAACGAAGAAACTGCGGAAAGTCTGCGGCCCCTTAAATATTGGTATACGTTCAAGTGCATACGGATTACTTTCTGCCCCCGCCTGACCGTAACGGATAGTAAAGGCCGCTTTGTAGCCAGCCTGTTTAACCATTTCCTCAATCTGCAGATTATACGCGCCGGTAGGATAAGCAAAGTAACGCGGCTTCCCGCCTAGCTGCTGCTCCATCTCTTTACGGGAAGCTACTAGTTCCTCCATCACCTGTTCACGCGAAAGCTTGGTAAGTGCCGCATGAGTCACAGTATGGGAGCCAAACACAAAACCGTCTTTCTGCATTTCCCGTACCTGATCCCAGCTCATAAACCGTTCATCATGGCCAACCAAACTAGTCACTATAAAGATAGTAGCAGTAAAGCCATATTTCTTCATCAGGGGATAGGCATTGGTATAATTATCAAGATAACCATCATCAAACGTAATCAAAATTGGTTTCTCCGGCAGTGCTTTACCGTAATTGAGATAAGCCATCAGCTGGTCTGGCGTGATTGTA
>JAQSXM010000117.1 GCA_029256645.1 Sporomusa sp.
CCCGGAAGTACCTGCGATTCCCAAGTATCTGCCTGCCTGGGAAGGTCCGGAGGATTTGCTGTTAGAGCGTTACCCGCTGCAATGCATAGGCTATCATTCCAAGCGCCGGGTTCATTCAACCTTTGAGAATATTGCCGTATTAGAGGAAGTTGAGCCGCATACAATGTGGCTTAACCCGGTTGATGCCAATTTGCGTCAACTGGAAAGTGGCGATAAGGCCAGGGTATTTAATGACCGCGGTGAGCTGGTTATTACCATCAAGGTGACACCACGGATTATGCCTGGTGTGGCAGCTATACCGCAGGGAGCATGGTGGACACCTGACCCCCGGGGCATAGATCAGCGTGGTTCAATCAACACACTGACAAAATATCAGCCAACACCCCTGGCCTTTGGCAATCCCCAGCATACCAATCTGGTTGAGGTTGCGAAACTATGAGGGAGGGAAACCGATGAGCGGCCAAATCAGTTTTCAATTTCGTCAGGACAGGTGTGTCGGCTGCGCTACCTGCCAGGTTGCCTGTAAAGAAAAAAATCAGCTCCCGGCAGGGATATTGTTTCGGAAAGTACTGGAATCTGCGGGCGGGGGCTATACCCCAAGCGGCCGGGGTCTGAGCAATAACGTTTATGCCTATTGGCTGTCTACCACCTGTAAACACTGTCAGCAGCCATTATGTGCCCAAGTGTGTCCGGCTAAAGCAATAATAAAGCGGCCGGAAGATGGTGTTGTGCTTATTGAACAGGAAAAATGCACCGGCTGCCGCCAATGTATAACCGCCTGTCCGTATGGGGCTCCGCAATATGATCCCACGCCGGGGAAAGTCAAGAAATGTAATTTCTGTGACGATCTTTTAGCCCGGAGGGAACAACCTGCCTGTGTTGACGCCTGCCCAATGCGTGCATTGGCAGTTGCATCACACAAGCATGGGTGATGCAAAAAAGCACATACTAGTAGATAGTACAGAGGGTATGAATTTTCCTAATTTTTGCAGGATTATGATGAAACTGGTAGAATAATAAGGTTTATGAAAAGAATAACGTACTCCTGAAGGAGGTTTGAAAATGTCTAAACAAATCTGTGAATTGGCTTTCCAGGGCGCATCAACTGCTGTAGGTCTTGCAGAAAAACTCCTTAATGAAGCCATCGAGAAACATGGTGCTGAAGCACCGGTCAAGTATCCTGACACGGCATACAAGCTGCCGATGATTACTGCTTTAAGCGGTGAGGACGTAACAACCCTCGGTGAGATCGTTCCTATTTTACAACGCATCAAGGAAAACAATCTGCGCCCTGAACCCGAGTTAGGCAATGCCCTGCTTTCCGGTGAAGCAACATTATATGCCGGTGAAATCATCGAGGCATTACGTTATATTGGCGGTGTTAAACCTGACGAACCACCGTACACCGGCTTTTTGCCTGATCCCGTCCTCCGTAAATTTGGTGTACCGCTGGTTGATGGCACTATCCCCGGTGTTGCCGTTGTTACCGGTAAGGCTAAGGACGCCAAAGCCGGAGCTAAGCTGATTAAAGACCTGCAGTCAAAAGGCATCCTGATCATGCTGGTCAATGACATCATTGAACAGTGTATTGAAGAAAACATCAAAGTCGGAGTTGATTATTTAACCTTCCCGCTTGGTAAGTTTACTCAGATTATTCATGCTGTAAACTTTGCCGCCCGCGCCGGTTTGGCCTTCGGTGGTGTTCCCAAGGGTGCGCGCGAGCAAATGCTTGATTATCAAAAACGGCGGGTTCCCGCATTTGTTATCGCCTTAGGTGAACTCGACGCCGTTACTATCGCTATTGGTGCAGGGGCTTTATTTATGGGTTTCCCTATTGTTACCGATCAGGATTTGTCGCCAGAATTGCAAATTCCTGAACTTTTGGAAGCCCAGCCAGACTATGATAAGATTGTCAAACTGGTCCTGGAGCTTCGCGGCATCAAACTGAAAATTGTTGATATTCCGGTGCCAATCACGGTTGGTCCGGCTTTTGAAGGTGAAACGATCCGCAAGAAAGAGGCTTGGGTTGAATTTGGCGGCGGCCGGTCCCCTGGGTTCGAGCTTGTTCAGATGTGCGATGCCGGCGAGGTTGAAGACGGCAAAATTGAGGTTGTTGGTCCGGAGATTGACGAAATGCCGGAAGGCAGTGTTTTTCCGTTGGGCATTATCGTTAAAATCTATGGCCGGAAGATGCAGGATGATTTTGAAAGTGTCCTTGAACGCCGCATCCATTATTTTATCAACTATGGCGAAGGCCTGTGGCATGTTGCTCAACGTGACTTGTGCTGGCTCCGGATCAGTAAGGGGGCCAAAGAGGCAGGCTTCAAAATCCGTCATTTCGGCGAACTGTTAATTGCCAAATTTAAGTCAGACTATCCGGCGATCGTTGACCGGGTAGAAGTAACCCTGATTACTGATGTACAGGCAGTTGAAGAAAAAATTAAAATTGCCCGTGATAAATATCAGGCGCGTGATGCCCGGTTAAAAGGGCTGACCGACGAATCGGTTGAAACCTTCTATTCATGCACTTTATGCCAGTCGTTCGCACCAAATCATGTGTGTATTGTTTCACCTGAGCGGGTTGGCTTATGTGGGGCGGTTAGCTGGCTTGATGCCAAGGCTTCCAATGAAATCACCCCAACCGGTCCCAACCAGCCGATCGCCAAAGGCGAGTGTCTTGATGAAGAAAAAGGCATGTGGCACAATCTTAATGATTTCCTCCATACTGCTTCCAACCGGACACTGGAAGAGGTTAACCTGTATACCCTAATGGATAAACCAATGACGTCCTGCGGTTGCTTTGAGGCTATTATGGCGATCCTGCCGCTAACCAACGGTGTTATGATTACCACGCGTGAGCACTCCGGTGATACACCCTGCGGCATGACCTTCTCGACACTGGCCGGAACCTGCGGCGGTGGCGTGCAGACACCCGGATTTATGGGGATTGGACGCCGCTATATTGTCAGTGCGAAGTTTATTCCGGCTGATGGCGGTCTGGGGCGCATTGTCTGGATGCCTAAAGAGCTGAAAGAGTACCTGAAAGATGAACTGACTGAGCGGGCCGTCGCTCTCGGCCTGGGGGCTGATTTTGTTGATAAAATCGCCGATGAGACCGTAGGTATCACCGAAGAAGAAATCATGCCTTTCCTGGAAGAGAAAAAACATCCGGCGCTGACGATGCCGCCGTTAATGTAAGTCAGGATAATCTCAATAGTGAAATAAACCCACAGCGAATAGGCTGTGGGTTTATTTTTCTTTCTCTATGTTTAAACAAGGAATTTTGTTAGAACCTATTGAATGTAAATGAAATCCTAATCACAGTTGAAGGAGGCTATATTCTGACTACATCCAAGCAAACTAAATCTGCGTGGCTGCTGATGATCAGTGCGGCAGCCATATTAATGATTACTATGGGAGCCAGGCAGTCAGTTGGACTTTTTATTAACCCTTTGGATTCGGCTACAGGCCTGGGCATTGTTTCAATTAGTTTCGCGCTGGCAATCGGCCAGTTTATGTGGGGCCTGGCCCAACCGATATTTGGGGCCATCGCCGATAAGAAGGGTTCTTACCATGTGCTTGTTTTTGGCACGCTGCTGCTAGCCGCCGGGCTGGCGCTAACCCCTCTGGTACAGTCCGAATGGTCACTTATCCTAACCATGGGCATATTAAGTGCGGCCGGGGCGGGGGCGGGAAGTTTCTCGGTGCTGATTGGGGCGACTTCCGGTCAGCTGCCTGTGGAAAAACGCGCCTTTGCCGGCGGTTTTATTAACGCCGGCGGTTCTCTGGGCCAATTTATTTTTGCCCCATTGCTTCAGGCCATCATCAGTATCTTTGGCTGGGTCGCCGCCATCCTTACAATGGCAGCTACGACACTGTTGAGCATCCCCCTGGCCTCTGTGCTTTGCCGTGGTTCTTCGGCGGCAGCATCAAAGGCCGCAATCACTGAAGCACCATCAATGGGCTTATACCAGCAGGTCTGCCAGGCTATGCGTAACCCCAGCTATTTATGTCTGCATGCAGGTTTTTTTACCTGTGGCTTCCATGTTGCTTTTTTGGTAACCCATCTGCCGGGAGAGGTCTCTTTATGTGGCCATTCCGCCAGCGTCTCGGCTGCTTCGCTGGCGCTTATCGGCCTGTTTAATATTGCTGGCAGCCTCCTGGCCGGGGCGCTGGGCACACGTTATCGCATGAAGTATATACTTGCTGTCATGTATGCCAGCCGGGCAGTAATGATTGTTCTGTATCTGCTGGCCCCGAAGACACCGCTTACCTTCTATATATTTGCAGCCGGGCTGGGATTCACCTGGCTGGCTACAGTGCCGCCAACAGCCGGTCTGGTGGGCAAACTTTTTGGTACCCGTTACCTGGCTACACTATTTGGTCTAACGCTTCTGACTCACCAAATTGGCGGGTTTCTGGGTGCATGGCTGGGAGGGCTGGCCATGGCCCATGACGGCAATTACCAGTGGATGTGGTATGCAGATATGCTGCTTGCAGTTTTTGCGGCGATCGTTAATCTGCCAATTAAGGAAGCCAAAATGGCTGATAAGCCTGCAACGGTGTAACCCAGACCAAAATATATATAATGAGATACATATAAACCTGTTAGTTAGACACAATAAAGTAGACTTAGCTTCAGGTGCGGTTTTAACCCAACTAAGATTAAGTCTCCCTTATCCAGGGACTTAACCACTATTAACTCCCACTTATATGTCCGAAAGGGAACAGGAAGCGGGAGTATAGAGTAGGTTAGTTATTGGATAATGATATTGCTTAAAACAAACTAACAGGAGGCGATACGATGACAGTACAAAGCGACTTAAAAAAAGCCCTTGCTGCTGCTGAGTCTGCCAAAGGCTCTTATGCTACCTTTGCTCAGGCTACTGATGACAATACTGCCAAGCAGATGTTTGAACAAATGTCTTCAGACATGGACCGGCATATCAGCCAGCTGAACAGCCGTCTGGGGGTTGCAGCCCAAAACACATTAAATCAGCAAGAGCAGTAAAACCGGGTATAGCAAATAGAAACATGATCACTTCCTATTGATTAAGAAGTGTCATGTTTCTATTTGTTTTATTAACGTTTATTATTGTTTGTATTGAGGTTCCTGATTATTAACGTACTTCTGTCTGCTCTTTAATGTTTCAACCGCATTATCCAGGGTTGTTGCTAACTGTTCAAATGTTTGTTTTGCTTGTTGGTCCTGAGTCTCCAATGAGAATGTCTTCATTGAGGCTGCGGCGCTTTGTACGGTTGCAATGGCCTGAGTCATTTGTGTACCTACTGTCATTACTTCACCTCCTTTAAAGGATTCTTGCTATCCTTTCGGTTTGCATAATAAAGCTGATAAAAAACCGAAAATGATCGCCGCAGAAATACCGGCGCTGGTAATTTTAAAAATACCTGTCAATACTCCGACAAGGCCGCTTTTTTCTGCCTCCTGAAGGGCTCCCTTTACTAATTGATTGCCAAAGCTGCTGATTGGAACAGAAGCTCCGGCTCCGGCAAATTTAACTAAGTCATCATATAGGCCAAAGCCGCCTAAAACAGCGCCGGTTACTACCAGTGTGACCATTGTATGGGCAGGCGTTAACTTCAGCCCGTCCATCAGGAGCTGGCCAAGCACACAGATAGCTCCGCCAACAATAAATGCCAGAATAAACTTCTCCAAACGTAAGCCTCCTATGTTACATTTCTATTGACACTGCATAGGCAATGCAGGGGATGCTTTCCTTTTGCTGGTAAGACATCGGTGAGAGTAAAGCACCGGTAGCTATCACTAGAATCCGGTTCAGTTCGCCGTGGCGCATCCTGTTTAAAAGATGGCCGAAGGTTGTTGTTGCAACACAGGCACAACCACTGCCGCCGGCGAGAACCGGCTGGTCTTCCTTATACATTAAAATCCCGCAGTCAGTTAATTTTTCAATCGGGATGGCAAGGCCATGTTTTGTCAGCAAATCACCGGCAATTCGGTGACCTACCCTGCCCAAGTCGCCAGTTGCAATGAGGTCATAGTGTGCCGGGGTTATGTTCATATCTCGAAAATGAGCCTCGATTGTATCCACTGCAGCCGGAGCCATGGCTGCCCCCATGTTAAATGGGTCGGATAGCCCCATATCAATGACACGTCCAATCGTAGCAGCGGCAACACGTGGGCCTTTACCCTGTCTGGCAACAACTGCAGCGCCTGCGCCTGTAACAGTCCACTGGGCAGTGGGAGGTTTCTGGGCACCATATTCAGTAGGGTATCGATACTGTTTTTCACAGGCTGCGTTATGACTGGATGTGCCAATAAGTGCGTTTTGTGCAAAACCACTATCGATCATAAGAGAGGCTAAAGAAAGACCTTCCATTGAACTGGAACAGGCCCCATAGATACCAAGGTAGGGAACGGCAAGGGTACGGGCAGTAAAGCTGCTGGGCATAATCTGGTTAATCAGATCACCGCTGAGGAAAAACTGGATATCCTCTTTTTTGAGACCGGCTTTTTTAATCGCAGTCTCACAAGCTTGTTCCAAAAATTTTTTTTCTGCTTGCTCATAACTGTCCTGTCCAAGCCAGATATCACCGTGCAGCAGGTCGAAATCGTCCGCTAAATTACCCTGGGCTTCAAAAGGCCCGCCGATAGCGGCTGAGCTAATGATTACCGGTTTAGTGTTAAAAACCCATGTTTGATGACCTTGCAGCATTCACATTCCACCTAACGAAGTGATGAGTACCGTGATAATTGCGACAATGAAAGCGGAAAAGACGCCAAAAACAATAACCGGTCCGGCGATTTTAAACATATTGCCGCCGACACCTAATACTAGCCCCTCGCTTTTGTGGTCAAGGGCCGCAGACGCGATCGTATTGGCAAAACCGGTAACCGGAACGGCACTGCCGGCACCCGCCCATTGAGCAATGTGATCATAGAAGCCAAGACTTGTAAGTATCACAGAAATCAAAATCAGAACTGCAACCGTTGGATCACCGGCTGTCTTTTCATCAAAGTTAAAATAGGTTATAAAGAACCACTGTATTCCCTGACCGATCGTACAGATAATGCCGCCTGCGACAAAAGCCCGGAGGCAGTTTACCAGTATGGGACGCTGCGGCTCCCTGGCCCGGGCAAAGTCCTGATATTGCTGCTGTATAGGGGTTAGATTCTTTCTTTTACTACTTGACAATATAATCCACCTTCTAACGCAATAAATAGGGCTTCAATTTTTCCATAAGTTGTTCTAGCTTGCCGGCATGCTTTGAATACATTTTCTTAGCTGCTTCATTTTGTGTCTCCAACGCGAAGGTCGTGAGGTCAGCCTGAATTTTTTCGAAATTTGCATACAGCATTTCCTTGACCTTAGGCTGGGGGAGTTGGACAGAATCGTCAAACAGATCCAGGTATAAGTCGCCGGAGGAGTCAACCTGTCCGATAAACACATTGTCTAGTGATACTCCCCTTGTCTCCAATTGGATACCAAGCCACTCTGTGTTAAATCCTAAAGAAAATAGGGGTTCATTTAAAATGGTACCATCAAGGATAACTGTCTGCGGTTCAGCCAATGGGGCCACTTTTATCCCTAAATCAGTTGCCGATACAGGCTTTTTATTCGATTTCATAAATATATTGATATCACCGGTATCTTCCATCACCGCAAATTCTACATCTGCCAGATTAAATGCATTTTTAGAACGGAGCTCCCGCAGCAACTGTTCTCCGGTTAACCTAGTCTGCAGCAGATTATCTTCTAATATTTTTCCGTGTTTAATTAACACGGTCTCCTTCCCATTGATAAGATCATGAAGCCACTTGCTTTTTAAAGACAAATACTCCAAGGCGATAGGAAAGAGTACCCAAACACCGAGCGCAATAAAGCCAAAGGCAGGGTTTTGAATTAAGTTTAAAGATATTAATGCGGCAATTACTGCAATTACGATATAGCTTACAAACCTAAAAGGTGTCATACGGACGATATTCCGTTTGCCCATGATTCTGGTTAAGAGCAGTAACAGAAAGAATACTGAAATTGAGCTAAATAGAACCTGTAGCCATGCCTGCATGTTTGCTATCTCCTGACTAGTACTAATTCCCTTTATATTGTGGCTCCTGATATTCTAAGGTCTGAATTCTTTTCTCAAGATCATTGATAATTATTTCGATAGCGTCCACCGCTTCATGATAAATAAACATCGTTTCTTCATCACTCGTCTGGAGTGCATATAACCTTAATGTACCCTGACTACCTTTTAAACTAGCTAATGTTTGTTTGACCTGAGAAGCAACTGTCATGGCATTACCTCCATTTACCAATGTATTATTACAGTTATCTGCGGATTTAATTCAATAAAGTCATTTCTAATTTCTGGCAATAATAAAAATAGCAGGATATCTTTCCTGCGCTTTGTGAAGCCTATAACAGGTACGAGTTGCAAAGGAGGAAGATAATTATGGAATGGCAGGAGTATATTCGTGATACCTGGCAGACCACGCTGGTATTCTTAAGCCTGCTGGTTTTTACCCGGTTTCTTGGTAAAACGCAGGTCGGTCAGCTAACCTTCTATGAATACGTAAGTGGCATAACCATTGGTTCACTTGCTGCCAATATTGCTGCAGCTGATGTGGATAAAGTATGGAACCATTATTATGACCTTGTCTTGTTTGTTGCACTAACCTATGCACTATCACTTATTACTATAAAAAGCCGTCCGCTGAGGAAACTAATTGATGGCTCTCCGACTATTGTGATCGAGAATGGGCGTATTATTGAAGAAAACATGCATAGCCTGCGCTATGATATTGATGAGTTGAATGGACACCTACGCCAACAA
>JAQSXM010000118.1 GCA_029256645.1 Sporomusa sp.
CAAATTAGCCGATCTGAGCAACATGTTGCACAGGATAGCCCAGAGCCGCTAAACGATCAGTCAACGTTTTTACATCATTAATCTCGGCCCGAATAACCACCTCATACTGACCATCCTCAGCCGGAAAGCTAACAAAGCTGCCAATACTGACACCTTGCTCCTTAAATACACCGGAAATATCGTTAATAACACCTAATCGGTCCGGTACAATCAGGCTCAGACGGGTTTTGCCCTGAGGCAATCCCATCGCATCAACAAAAGCCTTAAATATATCGGTTTCTGTCAGTATGCCGACAACAGCCTGATTGGCGTCAACAGCGATTAACCCACCGATTTTATTGTTGTACATTAAGAGCGCCGCTTCTTCCACAGTGGCATCCGCGCTTATTGTCAAGACCTTCCTGGTCATAATGTCTTTTACCTGCATCTTAGCCAAGAGATAGTTTAGTTCAAACACGGATAGCGACGTCGCTGGCGAAGCCGACACTTCCCTGAGGTCTCGATCAGTGACAATACCAACCAGCTTGCCATTGTCTACCACCGGCAAGCGGCGGAATTTGTTGCTGCGCATAATCTGCAGCGCATCCACAATAGTCATGGCTGACGTAATAGTAGTGGGGTTGGCTGTCATTCGTTTGGATACGATCATAGCATAACACTTCCCCTACATATTTATTGTTTAAGAACATCGCAAATGGGCCTTCTTAAGCACTCGCCTGTTATTATCCGCCCAGATATGCTTTTCTGATCTCTTCACTTGCAGCCAGTTCTTTAGCATCACCTGACAAGATAATACGTCCGGTCTCCAGCACATAGGCTTTATTGGCAATAGACAGTGCCATATGAGCATTCTGCTCAACCAAAAGAATGGTAGTACCTGTCTGATTGATGTCTTTAATAATCGAAAATATCTCTTTTACTAAGAGCGGAGCCAAGCCCATAGAGGGTTCATCCAGAAGCAGAATCCGCGGACGGCTCATAAGCGCGCGGCCCATCGCCAGCATCTGCTGTTCACCGCCTGACAGCGTACCGGAGAGCTGGCTACGCCGTTCGCCCAGACGAGGGAAACGGGCAAATACGTTATCCATATCTGCTTTAATCTCTTTGGTATCAGAACGAAGATATGCGCCTAATTCCAGGTTCTCAAGTACCGACATATGTGCAAATACGCGGCGCCCTTCAGGTACTTGCGATATACCTAGTTTAACAATATTCTGCGCAGGCACGCCGGCAATATTTTGTCCCTCAAAAGCAATCTGCCCTGTTTTAGGTTTTAGGAGACCGGAGATAGTCCGGAGTGTAGTACTTTTGCCTGCACCGTTAGCGCCAATCAGTGTAACGATCTCGCCCTGATTTACCTCAACACTGATCCCTTTTAGCGCATGAATGGCACCATAATATACATTAATGTTATCAACTTTTAACATAACCATGATCTAAACCTCCTCACCGAGGTAGGCCTCGATAACCCGTGGATTATTTTTAATTTCCTGTGGCGTTCCTTGAGCGATTATGCTGCCATAATCAAGTACATAGATCCGCTCACATACCCCCATAACCAGGCTCATATCGTGTTCAATCAACAGGATCGTCAGGTTAAACTCATTTTTGATCCAGCGAATCATTTCCATAAGCTGCTGCGTCTCCTGCGGATTCATCCCTGCTGCCGGTTCATCTAAAAGCAGCAATTTAGGCTGGGCTGCCAGCGCCCGTGCGATCTCCAGGCGGCGCTGCTCACCATAGGGCAGGTTTTTAGCAATTTCATCTTTTTTATCAACCAATTGAAAGATTTCTAAAAACCGAATGGCCTTTTCTTCAATCTCAGCTTCTTCAGCGTGATAGCCGCCAATACGGAAGAAGGACGCCAGCAAGCCGTACTTTACGTGAAAATGATATGCAATCTTAACATTGTCAAGTACGGTAAGATCAGCAAACAACCTGATATTCTGGAACGTACGGGCAATACCCTTCTGAGTAATCTGGTATGGTTTGAGACCGACAACACTTTTGCCGTCAAACTCAATTTGGCCTTCGGTAGGTTCATATACCCCGGTTAAAAGGTTAAACGCCGTTGTCTTGCCGGCACCGTTAGGCCCGATGAGACCAACCAACTCGCCAGGAGCAATTTCAATGTCGAAATTAGAAACCGCCCGAAGGCCGCCGAAAACTTTCGATAGCTTAGTTGCCTTGAGTAGAGCCATGTTTCTTACCTCCTGTCAAGCGGCCTAACATCTTCAGGCTTAATTCTTTATTGCCAAACAAGCCCTGTGGCCGGTACAGCATCAAAATAATAAGCATTAGCGAGTATATAATCATCCGCCACTCGGGATAGCTAGCCAGCGCTGCCGACACAAAGGTCAGCAGAATCGCTGCGGTAATGCTGCCGGAGATGCTGCCAAGGCCCCCTAATACCACCATTGTCAAGATATCGAATGACTTCATAAAAGTAAAAGATGCCGGATGGGCAATATAAAAGTAATGTGCAAACAGGGAACCGGCCACACCGGCAAAAGCTGCTCCGATAGTAAAGGCCAAAACCTTGTATTTTGTTGTATCAACCCCCATGGCTTCGGCAGCAATTTCGTTTTCACGGATGGAAATACACGCCCGCCCATGGGTTGAATCAATAAAGTTTTTAATGACAAACACGGTAAACACCGTAATTGCAAACACCCAGGTAAAGTCGGTATAACGGGGGATACCCATAAATCCTGACGCACCACCAACATAGGAAATGTTTAGAATACAAATCCGGATGATTTCGCCAAGTCCCAAGGTCGCAATGGCCAGATAATCGCCATTTAAGCGCAATGTCGGGAGTCCTATCGCAAACCCCAAAGACCCGGCGGCAATTGCGCCACCAAGAATAGCAGCAATAAACGGCAACTGCAGCTTTACTGTGAGTACTGCGCTTAAATATGCGCCAACAGCCATAAAACCAGCATGCCCAATAGAGAATTGGCCGGTAAATCCGTTAATAAGGTTCAGGCTTACTGCCAGAATAATATTAATGCCAATTAAAATAATATTAAGCTGCCAGAACGGACCAATCACCTCAGCTAATATCAGACCTTGAATAACGGCGTAAGCCACTATACAGGCCACTAACCCCATAATATCTGTCTTAGTTTTTCCTCGTAAATTCATGGCCTGTCACCTACACTTTCTCCCGGATATTTTTACCCAAGAGACCAGTCGGTCTCCATAGCAGGATAATAATCAGAATCCCAAACGCCACTGCATCCCGGAAGGTTGAAGACCAGAATCCGCTGACCAAAGCTTCAATGACTCCAAGAATGGTACCACCAAGCATAGCACCGGGAATGCTGCCGATACCGCCTAGTACTGCAGCAACGAAGGCTTTAAGGCCAGGCATAATTCCCATCAATGGGTCAATTGAGTTGTAGTAAACACCAACAAGCACACCAGCTGCAGCAGCCAGCGCTGAGCCAATACCAAAGGTAAAGGAGATTACCCGGTCAACGTCAATACCCATAAGCCGGGCAGCATCTGTGTCAAAAGACACAGCCCGCATTGCTTTACCCATTTTGGTTTGGTGTACGACATAGGTCAGAATGACCATTAATAGCAGGGATACCACTAAAATAATAACTTGCTGACTGTTAATCACCAGACCCCAGACATTATATATCTCAGCATTAAAAACCGCCGGGAAGGTCCGCGGCTGAGGTGACACCAGCAGCATTCCGCCATACTCTAAGAATAGCGATACGCCAATAGCCGCGATTAGGATCGCAATCTTGGGCGCACTCCTTAGAGGTCTGTAAGCTATTTTTTCAATTGCCATACCGATAACAGCAGCAGCGGCCATTGAAAAAATCAGCGCCGGAACAAATGAAAACTTCAATACAGATGTGGCAAAAAAACCCGCATAGGCGCCCACCATGTATATGTCTCCATGGGCGAAATTGATCAGCCTGATTATACCGTAAACCATGGTATAACCCAGCGCAATGAGCGCATAAATGCTGCCCAGGGAAATACCATTTATTAATTGCTGGCCAAATTGTACGATTAAGCTTGAGGAATCCAATGCGCTCTCCCCTCTCCATTTCAGAAAATATTATTATATGTTGAAGGGCCAAATTGGTCCAGATAGCCGGGATTGATTATCCCGGCTACAGGGAACAACGCACCCTTAATTAGGGATTTACCTTCTCTTTAAAGGTTTGCTTGCCGTCTTTCATTTCAATGATGACAGCACTCTTAACCGGATCATGGGTAGCATTAAAGGTAATTAAACCTGATACTGCCTGATAATCTTTAGTTTTAGCCAATTCATCTTTAATCTTCACAGGATCTGCACTATTGGCCCGTTTCATAGCCTCGATCACCATCATGGTGGCGTCATAGGATAATGCGGCAAAAGCGTCAGGCGTCTGATTGTATTCTTTCTTATAGGCTTCAACAAAAGTTTTTACTGCAGGACTATTATCATCAGGCGAATAGTGATTGCTAAAGAAGCTGTTGTTTAAAGCCTGAGCGCCGCCGATTTCCGGCAACTTAGCGGAGTCCCAGCCATCGCCGCCCAGGAATGGAACTGTAAGACCAAGCTCACGGGCTTGTTTAATAATCATACCTACTTCCTGATAATAACCTGGCACAAACACTACATCAGGGTTTTGGGCCTTAATCTTGGTCAGGGTAGATTTGAAATCAGTGTCTTTCGCCAAATAGGCTTCACTTGACACAATTGTGCCGCCATTTTTCTCAAAAGTTTCTTTAAAGAACTGGCCTAAGCCTTTAGCATAGTCACTGGAATTATCAATATATATAGCAGCGGTTTTAGCTTTAAGCGATTTTTGGGCAAATGAGGCCATTACCGAGCCCTGGAACGGATCAATAAAGGCAGCCCGGAAATTAAAGTCGCGCACCTTGCCGCTGTTAGGATCAACAGTCACTTTAGGGTTCGATGCAGTCGGGCTGATAGCCAGCACCTTGTTATCGGCATTAACCTGAGCTGCTGCAATAACGCTGGAAGAAGCAATAGGGGCTATAACAGCCACCACTTTATCCTGAGTTACAAGCTTTTGCATGGCATTGGCCGCCTCAGCTGCTTCACTCTTATTATCTGCTACAACTAAAGCAAGCTGTTTACCGAGAACACCACCTTTGGCATTCACTTCTTTTATAGCTAATTTAGCAGCATTGGTCGCCGACTGGCCAAAAGTGGCATTGCCGCCAGTCATCTCCAGGTTAGCGCCGAGCTTGATTACGTCTGACTGCTGGCCACCACTACCGCTGCCGCCGCAGCCTGCAATGAGTCCAGCCACCATAAGTACACTTACTGTTACACTTACTAACTTCGTAAATCTTGTTTTTGACATGGTTTCCCCTCCCAATTATCAAAACTGGATACCGTGGTGCAAACATCGCATGTACAGTATCGCCCCCTTACATTGAGATCCAAACACCCGCAAAGGTTACAGACCTCAACTGTTGTTAGTACTTTCGTGTCCACCAACAACAACTACTTGTTTCGCATACAGTGTAATTATAGGGGCCTTGTCCATCTCTGTCAATACTTCCAGCACAGTACATCTAACTGTTTGTCCACACAGGGGAGACTTTGGTTGTCTTATTCTTATTAAAAAGGGATAAGGCCTTGGCCTTACCCCTTGCACTGCATTGTACACTGGTAGAGTTCATTACCACTTATTTACTTATTGAAGGGTTAGGGATTAATCTTTTCTTTAAAGGATTGCTTACCATCTTTCATCTCGATTACTACAGCACTCTTTACCGGATTATGGTTAGCATCAAGGGTCAGGATACCTGTGCTTACTTGCAGGTTTTTGGTTTGTTCCAGTGCATCGCGGATTTTAGCCGGATCAGCGCTGCCTGCGCGTTTGATTGCATCGATAATCACTAGCCCGGAGTCATAGCCAAGGGCAGCCAAAGCGCTAGGCTCTTGGCCATATTCTTTTTTGTAGGCTTCTACAAATTTTACAATGTTAGGATCTTTATCCTGTGAGGAGTAGTGATTGCTGAAGAAACCGTTGTTGAGCGGAGCAGCGCCGGCAATATCTACCAGCTTGCTGTCATCCCAGCCGTCAGTACCTAACAAAGGAATGGTAATACCAAGTTCACGGGCCTGTTTAACAATCTTGCCTACTTCTTCATAATAAGCCGGGATAAAGATTACGTCAGGATTAGTGGCCTTAATCTTAGTCAGAGTAGCTTTAAAGTCAGTATCTTTCTGTAAGAAGCCTTCTTTAGCTACAATCTTGCCGCCGCCTTGAGTAAAAGCAGCCTCGAAAACGTCAGCAAGTCCTTTAGAGTAATCGGAGCTGTTATCAATATAAATTGCGGCAGTTTTTGCTTTTACCGATTTGCTGGCAAAGTCAGACATTACTTTGCCTTGGAAGGGATCAATAAAGCAGGCGCGGAAAGCATAAGGCCGTACATTTCCATTATCAACGGTTACTTTAGGATTGGTTGCGGTAGCAGTAAGTACCGGAACTTTATTATCTTGTGCAATTTGCAGGGTAGCCAGCACATTAGAGCTGGATACAGGGCCTAGCACAGCTACTACTTTATCTTGAGTTATCAGTTTAGTAATCGCATTAGCAGCCTCTGCTGGTTCTGATTTATTGTCAGCGACTACAAAAGTAAGCTGTTTTCCCAATACACCACCAGCTGCATTGGCTTCTTTAAATGCCAGTTTAATGCCATTGGCTGTTTGATTGCCAAAATTGGCAATCCCGCCAGTCATTTCAAAATTACCACCAATTTTAATATCTTTGGCATCAGCAGGTTTTGATGACGACGAACCGCCGCAGCCTGCCACAAGACCAGCCAGCATGGTAAGCGCTACTGCTAAACCGACAAACGTTAACCACTTTTTACTCACTGTAAATTCCCTCTTTTCTCCTCGATATTCACCTTTTTTATGCACCAAAAACACTGGGTCTAACAGCTGCCTGGGCTACAATTAAAAAAAAGTACATATTACTAAATATCGTCCCAAATCAGCTCCCTCCGGTTTACAGTTGTTGTGAAACTATGCAAACCACATGTTCCCCAGTCGCAGATATTTGTGCGCATATGTCTGTAAATATTATTATATTGGTAAGTCCTCCGACCTGTCAATACGTTTTTTTTGATACGTGTAATTTTACTGTTTTTGCAGAATGGATCTAAGTCCACAAAATAAAAAACATCTCTGCCAATTGTCCTGCTGGCAGAGATGTTTTCGTTTATCTGTAAAACTGAATTGGTTCGGCGTTAGTGTCCATATTCCAGACGCCGCAGGGGCAAATGCCACTGCAGATGCCGCAGCCGATACATTTATTCGGGTCGGACACATATTCAGCTCCTGTTGGGCCGGCTATGCGGGTAATGGCATTCTCCGGACAAGACTTCAGACACATATGACAATCACGGCAAGTACCACAGCTGATACAGCGGTTGTAATCACCAGTAGCCTCCGGCACATCACAACTATGACATTTTTTGAAATAGGCGGTACTCATCCGGTCTGGTGAAATTTTCTCCTTTTGCGTTACAGCATAGCTACTGTTGTTCAGATACGCATTGGCAGCCAATGCAGCTTGGCGCCCAGCCCCAATGGCGTCTACCAATCGTCCCGGACGAATTGTGTCACCCGCAGTAAAGATACCAGGGGCCACACTATAATCGGCAGCCGGTTTCAGACAACCGCGGTCAAATTCAATACCTGCAGGCACAAAACCAAGATCTGGAGACTCGCCAATTGAGATAATAACCGTATCCCCTTTAATTAGCTGACCGTCTTGGGTGACAATTCCTTCAGCCGTAACCTCTTTAGTAAACACCGGCCAGAGGATCTCACCACCCAGTGCTTTTACATGTGCAATCTCGTGTTCAAAGGCTGCCGGGCGTTGAACGTCGATACAGGTTACCTGCTCGGCTCCCAGGCCATAGGCACCGACAGCGACATCCATGCCGGAGTTACCACAGCCGATAACAATGACCTTCTTTCCAATACCAGGGTGCTCGCCCCGGTTAATGGCTTTGAGAAAATCCAGGCCTTTGACAACACGTTCCTGACCAGGCCAGGATATTACCTTAGTTATATGGGCACCAGTGGTAACTACCACTGCGTCATGACTGTCTTTTATTGAGGAGAACTTTTCTTTATCAACAGTTACGCCGGTTTTAATGGTAACACCCATTTTTTCAATCCGGGCGATTTCGCTCGCCAGTGTGGACTGAGGCAGGCGTGAGCGGGGAATAACCTGCTCCATTTTGCCGCCAACCTTAGCATCTGCTTCAAATACTGTTACCTCATGGCCCAGCCGCGCTAGCTGCCAAGCCGCGGTAAGACCAGCCGCACCGCCGCCAATAACGGCCACATGCTTGCCTGTTTTAGCTTCGGCTTGGGGCAGTTCTGCGTCAGCCGAGTAACTGCCCAGTTTGCCGATTTGCGCTGAGATATCAACCGTTTTCCTGGTACACTCATCCATACAGAGGTTCCGACATACCGCACCGCACACCGAACCAGGGAATGGCGTATATTCAAGCACCAACCGGTAAGCCTCAT
>JAQSXM010000119.1 GCA_029256645.1 Sporomusa sp.
CAGCACCTCACTGAGCTTATGAGAAATGACAATAATAGCCTTGCCTTGTTTGGCCATTAGCCGGAGCGTCCGGTATAGGTCTCTTGCTTCCTGCGGGGTCAATACCGCTGTAGGTTCATCCAAAATCAATATCTCGGCACCGCGGAACAATGCCTTGAGAATTTCTACCCGCTGCTGCTCGCCGACAGTCAGCTGCCATACCCTGGCAGCCGGGTCAATCAGCATGCCATATTGCAGGCAAAACCGCCCAACCTTTTCCTCTATCTCGGACTTGTTGAAAAACATCCCGGCATTGCGCAGCCCCAGCGTAATGTTTTCCGCTACAGTAAAGGATTTAATCAGCTTAAAATGCTGATGCACCATACCGATACCATGAGCCACAGCGTCTTTGGGAGACCGCAGGTCAACCTTCTGCCCACGCAGGTAGATTTCCCCCTCATCAGGCCGGTACAGACCTGTAAGAATGCTCATTAAAGTACTTTTCCCAGCCCCATTTTCGCCAAGCAAAGCATGGATCTCTGATTTATTAATGGTCAGGCTGACACGATCATTCGCAATGACTCCGGGAAATCGTTTCGTTACATTAATCATTTCCACCATGGGAATTGCCACTACATAAACCACCCTTCTAAGATTAAACTTGATCCTTGGCGATAGGCACTTGGATAAATGCCCACCGCCAATTATCCAGCTGTTTCCGGCTTAATTTATATACAGCGGCGCCAAAGTATTTGCAGGCGAAAAGCCCAGCACCCGCAGTAGAGCGTTGTTATTGTATGACATTATAGAAGGCCGTTTCTATTACAAAACGGCCTCCCGCAACTTACTTAGAAATGGTTCCTTCCACGCCCTGTACAAACCAGTTAAACTCAAGCATATCTTTGTCAGTCATTTTTTGACCGGCTTGAACTTTTATATTCCCTTGCTGGTCTTTGATAGGGCCTGTGAATACATCCCATTGCCCCTTAACGATTTCTTCCTTCTTTTTAGCGATCATAGTTTTGGTATCTTCAGCAACCATCGGTCCGTAAGGCCCAAGATCAACAATGTTATCAGACATTGGTCCCCAGTACTGTTCTGATTTCCAGGTCTTGTCCAGAATAGACTTAACAGTTTTAACATAATAAGGTCCCCAGTTCCACACCGGGCCGGTCAATATCGCATTAGGAGCAAAATTGCGCATGTCCGTGTTATACGACACAGCAAATTTTCCCTTTTCCTCGGCTGCTTGCATTGGTGCAGGAGTGTCCTGATGCATCGCGATTACATCAGCGCCTGTGTCAAGAAGGCTCTTAGCCGCATCTTTTTCAGTAGCAGGGTTATACCAGGTATTGGTCCAGACTACTTTTACCTTAGCATCCGGATTGGCAGCTTGTACCCCCAGGGTAAAGGCATTAATGCCACGAACAACCTCAGGGATTGGGAATGCGGCCACATAGCCAATCGTATTGCTCTTGGTTTGTTTACCGGCAGCCAGCCCTGATAAGTACCTTGCCTGATACATTCTACCAAAATAGGTACCTACATTATTAGCTGTTTTAAAGCCCGAACAGTGTAAGAAGGTAACATCCGGAAACTTTTGCGCTACCTTTTGCACATAATCCATATAACCGAAGCTGGTAGCAAAAATGATTTTATTGCCTTTCATTGCGAGTTCTGTAAGTACCCGTTCTGCATCAGCCCCCTCAGGAACTGCTTCAACATACGTTGTCTCGATATTAGGCATTTCTTTTTCCAGTTGCTTACGACCTTGATCATGAGCATATGACCAGCCCGCATCCCCAACCGGTCCGACATAAACGAAAGCCACTTTCACTTTTTCCGCTTTAGCAGGCTGGTTTTCTGCAGGTTTTTGTCCACCGCAGCCTGCAATCAGGATGGCTAAAACCAATAATGTAACCATTACCAGTAGACCCGTATTCCGTTTGCCTTGCCTTATCACCAAAACTCCCCCTATTACTTAAAGATTGCCACTCGCTCTATGTAAGGGCTTAACCCAGAGCAGCCTCAACAAACACAAAAGCCCAGACAAGAATAAGTCAGCACTCAACCTTGAGAGCGGACCTCCTGCCGGGCTTCTCCATGGTTCCCCATAGAAAATAGGACACTTCCACTCATAGTAAGGGCATTTACGGCTCCCTTGTAGAAACTCCCAGACCATATCTCCGGGATTATACGAGTACATATTCATTTGAATGTAACCTAAAAATCTGTTTTCGGATTGAGTATACCGCATAATGGGACAAAAGTCTATAAAAATCCGCAAGACTTTGACACTAGCCAAAACTTATTCAGCCAGCTAAAATTAGTATCATACAAACACATCAGACTAGCCAAGTTTACTGGAGGGATAAATTGATGACCGGTCTGGCGATCACGCTTGTCCTGGCCGCAGCCTTTGGCCATGCTGTCTGGAATTTCCTATCGAAAAAGGCAGGAGGGGGAACAGCCTTTATTTGGTTGTTCGCCAGCATGTCTGTCCTGCTGTATTTACCGTTGGCGGTTTGGATACTCTTCGTACAAAACCCGGTTATCGGCTGGGTTCAGTTCGCCTTCATGCTCGGCAGTGCAGCCCTTCATTCCCTGTATTTTATCTTGCTGGA
The DNA here is from genome assembly GCA_029256645.1 of Sporomusa sp. The sequence goes on from JAQSXM010000119.1 coordinate 2,604, forward strand.
TAAAGGTTATGCCACCGGCGACCTGTCGCTCATCTACCCGTTAGCCCGCGGCACAGGCCCCCTGCTCTCGACCATCGCCGCCATTATATTTCTGGGAGAGCAGCCATCCCTCACCGCACTTGCCGGGGCGGGGTTAATTGGCTTGGGTATTGTTGTGATGACCGGCAATCCTATGAAACTGAAAGACCCTGCCGCCCGTAAGCCGATGATCTTTGCCGTTCTCTGCGGCATTGTTATTGCCGGCTATACGGTTTCAGACAAATTGGCAGTCAGCAGCTTCCTCATACCACCATTACTGCTGGATTGGTCATCAAATCTGGGGCGGGTACTGCTCTTAACCCCCTACGCACTTAAAAATTGGAATAAAGTCCAAGAGCAATGGACCCTGCACAAGCTTGAAGCACTTGGTGTCGCTATATTATGTCCGCTAGCCTATATTTTAGTGCTGACTGCCATGGTTTTCAGCCCGGTAAGCTATATCGCCCCGGCGAGAGAGGTCAGCATTCTAATCGGTACTGCCCTGGGAGCCAGACTTCTCTCTGAAAGCAACGTAAAAGTACGCCTTGCAGGAGCCAGCGCCATGGTTGTTGGTTTAGCCGCGCTGGCTGTTGGGTAGTTACATATCTTTTGCCGGAACCGGCCCCCGTGAGAGCGCAATCTTACCGGTCCTGACAATCTCAATAATCCCAAAATCAAGCAGCACTTCACAGAAAGCATCGATTTTACTTTCCTCACCGGTAAGCTCAATAGCCACAGTTTCCCGGTTTACATCAATAATTTTGGCCCGAAAGATCTCCACAACATTGACTAAATCAGAACGGTTTGTTTTGCTGGCCTTGACCTTGATTAATGCTAATTCCCGTTCAATAGACTCGACATAGGTGAGGTTTACAATCTTAATCACATCAACCAGTTTAGATAGCTGATTTACTACCTGTTCCAGCTCGACCTCGCTCTCTACCTCAACACTGATCGTAATCCGGGTGGTATCAGCCTCTTCGGTATAGCCGGCGGCAATACTCTCAATGTTAAAGGCCCGTCTGCTAATTAGCCCTGAGATATGGGTCAAAACCCCAGGCCTATTTTCAACTAAAACAGCTAATGTATGTTTCATCCATTCATCCCTCCACCATTTGATCCAGGCGACCTCCCGGGGGAACCATCGGCAGTACATCCTCCGTTTCAGGAAGCAATATCTCAACAAGTACCGGACCCTGTATCCGCAAAGCCTCTTCCAGAGTTGGAACCAATTCATCCGGCTTAGTCACCCGTAGACCGGTAACGCCCATAGCTTCAGCAAGTTTTACAAAATCAGTGCGCCCCTTAGTGGTGGAATGGGAATAACGTTGTCCGTAAAACATCCGCTGCCACTGGCTAATCATACCCAGTACCTGATTATTCATTACAATAATTTTAATGGGCAACCCATTATCGGCCACCGTCGCCAGCTCCTGACAATTCATCATGATGCTGCCGTCCCCGGTAAACAATACCACCGTCTTATCCGGCGAACTCAGTTGAGCACCAATCGCTGCCGGTAAACCATAGCCCATAGTGCCAAGACCGCCTGACGTCAGCAAAGAACGCTCTTGGGGGAAATTATAATACTGTGCAGTCCACATCTGGTGTTGCCCGACATCTGTTACAATGACAGTATTAGACTGGGTAAGCCGGCTCACCTGCTCAATAACAGCCTGCGGCATGATGCTTGCTGTTGTCTGGCAATAGCTTAACGGTTTTTCCTGCTTCCAGGTCTGAACACGCTCTGTCCAGGCAGCAATTGAGCTGCGCCACTGCCCGGCGGAGCGTCTTGCTGCCTTCTCACATAACAGCGGTAAAGACCAGCGCAGATCACCAAGAACCTTTAGGTCGGCACATATATTCTTATTTACCTCGGCAGGATCAATATCAAAGTGTACAATCTTCGCATTTGGGGCAAAATCTTTAACTAAACTTGTTACACGGTCATCAAATCTGACGCCAATCCCCAGCAAAAGGTCACACTCAATTGTAGCCATATTGGCAGCGTAAGTGCCATGCATACCAACCATGCCCAAATGCTGTGGTGAGTCAGAAGGAATACACCCTAATCCCATCAGGCTGGAAAACACCGGAAACCCGGTCATGGCGGCAAATTTACGCACCACTGCGGCGGTATCGGAGATATTAACGCCGCCACCGACAAATACTACCGGTTTGCTGGCTGCTTCCAAAGCCTGCACAGCCAGCTCAACACTTGCCGGGTCTCCGTCAAACAGCGGTGTATAGCCCCGCAGTCTAACCGCCTCCGGATATTCGAAATCAAAGCTCGTGTTAAAAACATCACGGGATATATCGACAACAACCGGCCCCGGCCGGCCGGTACGGGCAATATAAAACGCTTCCTTCATAACCCGGGGCAAATCCTGGGCTTTTTTTACCAGATAGTTATGCTTGGTAATGGGGGTAGTGATACCGCAGACATCAGCCTCCTGGAAAGCATCTTTGCCGATCACCGCAACCCCTACCTGACCGGTAATCGCCACCAACGGGACTGAATCCATATAAGCTGTCGCAATTCCAGTAATCAGATTGGTTGCGCCGGGGCCTGATGTCGCAAAGCAAACACCGGTTTTGCCAGTAGCGCGGGCATAGCCGTCGGCGGCATGAACAGCACCTTGCTCATGACGGGTTAAAATATGGGGAAACTTAAGATTAAACAACGCATCATACAGGGCCAATACACAGCCTCCGGGATAGCCGAATACCAACTCAACCCCTTCAGCTTTCAAACACTCAATGACCGCTTCTGCCCCCAGCATCTTCAAGTTAAAACCCTCCTTCTACCTCTCCACATAATTTTTAAAATGCAACAACTTTTCATGACCAATAAGCTCTACAGATTAGAAAAGACTTGGCTTGTGCCAAGTCCTTTAGGACGACGGCAGAAGCCTTAGTCGTTCTTATGTCCACAGAATTTATTGATAAACTCTCATAGACCAATAAAAAAACTCCGTCCCCATTCCTAGGGACGGAGTTTACTCCGCGTTACCACCCAAATTGCTATAGTTTCACCCATAGCCGCTCATAGGTACAGAGAAACCTCGATACCTCGCCGCAATAACGGGCGGCAATTTCTCCGCAGAGAGCCCGGCGCGGCTTACTAAAAATTCAGCCCGCAACTCACGGATGATTTTCATTATATTAGATATTGCTGGCTCACACCAACCCCAGCTCGCTGCTAATATCGTGATATAACTACTCTTCCGTTCATCGTCTTTACATCTTTATACTATTTATTATTGTTATGTTACAAAAAAATCCACCCGGTGTCAACACTATTCTTTTATTTTGTACTTTCCTGATGATTTTTGAACATAACATGATGTTTTTTCAACATTTCCGGGATCGGCAGTTCATAGGGACAGCGGAGAACACATTCACCGCATTCGATACACTTTTCCACCGACTCCATCGCATTACGGGCAAAATCAACCGCAACTGCCGGCGACATCCGCCGTGCGATTACCTGGTACCCCATAGCCGGGGTTATACTTACCCCATGTGGACAAGGCTGACAGTATTCACAACGCCGGCAGAACTGTTTGCCCAGTTCATCGCGATATTTGTCCATCAATACCAGATCAGCATCGGTAACAGTATTCACTTCATTATAGAAGGACAAAATTTCGTCAACCGCCTCAGGTGAATCAAAGCCCGGAATGGGTAACATCTCCGGAAACTGCCGCAGAAACTTAAAAGCAATTGCTGCATTGTCAATCATGCCACCGGCAAACGGTTTCATCACAATAAACCCAACATTCATTTTGATCGCCAGCTCACGTAATTCGCCTTTAGCTGCATCCTCAATAAAGTTAAAAGGAAATTGGATTGTGCTGAATAACCCGGTCTTAACCAACCGTATGGCCATTGTCAGGCTGTGCGAGGTAACACCAATATGCCGTATTTTGCCCTGCTGCTGAGCCCGCTTCGCCACTTCGAACGCTCCGCCGGCGGCCGTTGCAACCTCCCAATCCTGTTCACGCGAGACCTGATGAAGCTGGTATAGATCAATATATTCTGTTTGCAGCATCCGCAGACTATTCTCAAGATGCTCCAGCGCTCCAGCCCCATCGCGGCGTCCGGTTTTGGTTGCAATGACAATCTTGTCCCTCATCCCGGAAAAAGCCCTGCCGATCTTATCCTCACTATCGCGGTAGGCATTTGCGGTATCATAGAATGTAACACCCTGTTCATAAGCATGACGCAGTGTCTTGACCGCCTGATTAGTTTCCAGACGAATAATAGGTATACACCCAAAACCTACTTCCGAGATGGTTAACCCGGTTTGTCCCAAATTACGGTACTGCATACTTTATATCCATCCTTTCCAGGTTAGAGCACCTTACTGGTGTTTTCCAACCAATTTAAAATTCTATTAATGTTATTATCTGTAAATATCTTACTGTCATTTACCGTAAAAAGTCAATAAGCAAGCGTACATATCAAAAAGAAAAACCCGGCAGCTATAGCCTAAGCTGCCGGGTACTTAATTAAATCCGGAATTGACTAATGGTTTCCTGTAATTCCCGAGCCATATCAGCAAGGCTTTGACTGGCCGCAGCAATCTCTTCCATAGAGGCCGACTGTTCTTCAGTTGCGGCCGATACCGACTCAGCTTCGGACGCTGCCGCTTTACTTAAGTCATCAATAACCTTAACAGAAGACACAATCTGCTGACTGCCCTGATTCATCTCTTTCATAGCCAGGGAAATTTTAGTAACTTGCGCTAATACCTCAGTGACCAACTGCGCAATCTCCTGGAAAGAACCACCGGCTGCTGTTACAACCTCAGCCCCCAGGCTGACTTCACGAGTACCGTCCCCCATAGACATAACCGCCTTGGCCGTATCTTTTTGTATCTCCCCGATCAGACCGGCAATTTGTTTAGCCGCTTCCTGGGATTGTTCAGCCAGCTTGCGGACTTCCTCGGCAACTACGGCAAAACCCCGGCCTTGCTCACCGGCGCGGGCCGCTTCGATTGCAGCATTTAGCGCCAACAAATTTGTCTGACCGGCAATCCCTGATATTGTGTCTACAATCTGCCCAATTTCCTTGGACCGCTCGCCCAGGCCGGCCACTACCAGGGATGAATGATTAACCGTCTGCTCTATAAGCACCATTTGCTGAACGGCCCTGCTAATCGAGACACTGCTTTCTTTTGCCTTATCAGCCGCCTGCGCCGATTTAGCCACAGTTTGGGTGGCTTCAACAGCCGCCTGGTCAATACTGACCGCTATCTTTTCTACCACAGCAGTTGTCTCAACTACTGCGTTTCTCTGCAGCTCTGTGCCGGAAGCGATGGCAGTGACTGAATTAGCCACCTGATTTGAGGCTTGGGCAGATTCACAAGAACTCGCGGTTAGCTCTTGTGAGGAAGCAGCCACCTGTTCGGCGCTAGTACGCACCCTGACAATCAAATCACGCAGATTATGTACCATCTTATTGAAGCCTGCTGCAAGCTCCGCAATTTCATCCTTACCGTTAACCGGAGCCTGGATAGTAAGATCGCCACCGGCAACCATACTTACCTGACCGGCCAGTTCCTCCATTGGTTTTGTGAGTCGCTTAGCCATAAAGAACGTCAGCAGGATCACGAAGAAAACAGATCCCAGCGTAATCATCGCCGATAACCATCTTAGACTTGCCAGTGGCTTGTAGAGTACCGCCTCCGGTACACTGATCGCCAACGTCCAGCCTGTTGAAGGTATCTTTTGATAAGCCATAAACAACTCTTTACCGTCATACCGGTAATTCGAAAAACCCTGGTCTCTGCCAATGATATTCAAAATGACAGGAGCAACATCTTTAAGTTTTTCTATCTCAGCAATGTTTTTTGAAACAAAATCAGGATTAGGGTGTGCCAGCATCAATCCCTTGGAATCGATGAGAAACGCAT
>JAQSXM010000120.1 GCA_029256645.1 Sporomusa sp.
ATTCAGCCCAAGTAATTGCAGAAATGACTCATGTTTTTCAGGAAATTTCTTTTCAAATTGATTATGGAATTTCCACTGAGTCCGCTCATCGACTCCGGCGGACTGCAGTAACTCGACCAATGCATCTTTTGGTATTATACCTACTCGTTCTAAGAGTTGGTTATTCTGTAGAAACTGAATGATAAAATGCTGTTGCTGCCTAAGCATATTAATTTCATCGTTTATCTCTTCTATTTTTGTTTCCAAGCTAGCCGCTATATTACATTTTGTATTATCTAATATTTCTTTAATTTGTTGAAGTGATAATCCAGCTTGCCGATATATAGCAATTTGCTCCAATCGCTGACAATCGGTTTCGGAATATAGCCGATAGTTGCTGTTGCCTCTCTCGGCAGGAGATAATAGTCCAATTGAATCATAGTATAGCAGCGTACTTCTGGATAGATTAAACCTATGGGCTAGTTTGCCAATCGTAAACATCATAACCCCACTCCCATCTAAAAACCATCAACACATAGATAGATACAACGTTCTATTTATTCCGGTATTTTTCCCTTAGGAACTGTAATATCTTCAAAAAATATTCGTCTTTTATATACTATTCCTATTCCGATAAGAATTAGGAAAACTCCTGCCAATGAAAGTAATTCTGCATTAGTTGTAAAATTCAACAGCAGACCAAACACGCCCATCGAAATAGGTAAAGAAATATCCCCGGTAGTAGACAATACACTAAAAACCCGCCCGGCCATTTCTTCCGGGACACAAATTTGAGCAAGTGTTCGCCAGAACACGCTTATCACAGCGATACACATACCTATTACTATACATATTATTGCGTAGGGTTCTACTGTGTGGATATAGGTTAGCTGCAGTGCTCCCAGCATTAAAATTCCCACTCCCATACATACGATAGCATACAGGAGATGTAACCCTTTAAAGCGATTTCGCGCATATTTAGAAATATAAACTGCACCAACAATCATTCCACCACCGAAGGCAGCTTGCAGTATTCCCAAATTGTTCAGACCGTTTCCCTTCAATATATTTGCTAAAAAAGGCATAGCAACAGCAATACTTCCTACAAACACATGAACGACAGCAACCAAAATTACTAGTGTTGACACACGCAGATCCCCTCGAATGTAGCGAAACCCTTCTAGCATGCTAAAAAATATTGATTCTTTGCTTGATTCTTTCACGACAGCATCTATTGCCATTATTTTCAGAAAAGCCTCAGCAATCCCCGATATTATATAGGAACAGCTGTTAAATATAAGCACCCCCGTGTAACCTAACATGACAACACTAGATGCTCCTAATAGCGGGCCAATGATTGCTACCGCCCCTGCTATCATTTGACTTAAAGCATTTGCCTGCTGAAGTTCGTTTTTTTCAACAACAGCGGGGATTACCGACATAGTAGTGGGATTAAATAACGCCGAGCAGAGCGATATAAAGAGAGCGGCAATATAGATGTGCCATATTGCCAAAAGATTTAACTGATAGAGAGCTGCAAGTGTTAAGATAATAATGCCACGAGCAAAATCAGCGGCAACCAGGATTTTCTTTTTGTTCCAGCGGTCGATATACACCCCAGCCAATGGACCGAAAATCAATTCTGGCAGCATTGAGGCGATCAAAAAAGAACTAACAAAAAATGGTGATGCAGTCTTTTCAAACAGCCACCACATCAATGCAATGTTATACGCTTTGTCGCCTAATTGTGATACTAACTGACCAAACCAAAGCAATCTAAAGTTGCGATTAATTAATAGCACTTATATACACCTCACTTTGAAAATAAAATTACATAATATACTGCACTAGCAGCTGAATGAGCGAACCACCAGAATAAATCTTCTCTTTCGGCCAATTTAAGCTTATATTAGGAAGCTTAAACTATAAAGTAATAGACATGTCAATATATATCTAAAAAATAGGGATTCAGTACGGCATACTACCATCTGCTTTAAATCACAAAAAAGAAGCGAAGCGTACTAATGAGTACAGCTGCGCTTCTTTTTTAAGGGCCGGATTTACCATTGGTATTGTCCGGGAGTAATGCCAAATTTTCTTTTAAAGGCTTTCTGAAAGTGGCTTTGGTCACAAAAACCAGTTGCAAGGGCTACCTCTACCAGCGGTTTACCGGCAGCCAGCAAATCAGTGGCTTTTTTCAAGCGGATCTGAAGCTGATAGGTATGAGGCGGCACACCGATTTCTTTTGTAAACACGCGGGATAAGTGAAACGCACTAAGGCCCGCAACGACTGCTAATTGCTCCAGTGATATATTTTTATTAAAGCAGTCTTGCAGATACTCACAAACACGCGATACCGGAGTGCTTTCGTTTCCGTGTGCAGCAGGTTTTAGCCCTTCGCATGCGTAACGGGCATAAAGTTTCGCCAGAGTATCCAGTAACAGCCATTCCTTTTCCAGCCTTGATCCGGCTTCTCCCAGCAGTCTGTGTAAGATACGAATCTGTTGGGCCAGTTCCTGATTGTATATGACCGGCTGCTGAAGGTGGATAGCCTCATGCTGCCGGCCAGTGATTTGCAGCAGCAGCGTACTGAGCAGTATTGGATCTATCCGGATGGAGCTGCTTGAATAGGTATAGCCGCCCGGTACGCTGCTGCTGTGTGTCTCATCAACATTTACAACCAGAATACTGCCGGGTGTTATATACTGCTTCCCCTGCCTAGTCTCATGAATCCCTACTCCCCCCTCCCCCACGCTCAGGCTAAAGACCCGGTGGATGTGCCGGGAAACTGCCCGGGTAACAGAAGCGCTCCGGTATAACTCCAGACCCGGTACATCCTTAGCCCGCAAAAACTGGATCTTCTCATTCACACAATTCACCGCCCGGCACTATACAATGCTTTATTTACATTCATAAACAGCAAGAAAATACAATAAAACAATCATTGTCCCAGTTACAATACAATACGTACTCCTATTATAGCAAAACAGCAAAACAGTTTGGTAAAATTCTCATTCAGCCATACCTCTCAGGTAGTATTATAAAAATCAGGTCAATCTGTTTTGGAGGTGGTACTATGGAAGGTTTAGCGATCCGGAAAATAACAAATGAGTTAGGGTTGAAGATGAGTCTACAGGTAATACAGGAAGCTTTTTCGACAGTAGCAGTCAGCTTCGCTTTAACACCGGAAACAGCCCCTACGCATCCTGCGTTTATTGATGAAGCCAGATTAGGCAAACTTAAAAATAAAGGTGTTGTGTTTTTCGGAGTTTTTCTGGAAACACAGCAAATCGGATTCGTGGCTGTTGAAAAATCGAATGAGGCTGTTTATTATCTGGAGAAATTAGCAGTGCTTCCCCCCTACCGGCGACAAGGGGCCGGTGGGAAAATCATAAACTTTGTCTGCGATTATGTGCGCCAAATGGGAGGTACCAAAATCTCTATCGGTATAATGAATGAGAATATTGAGCTAAAACGCTGGTATCAAGCTTACGGATTCTTGGAAATAGAAAGTAAAAAATATCAGCATCTGCCGTTTGCAGTTTGTTTTATGGAAAAAAACTTGTAGAGGAAACACGAAACAATCGGCTGGAGAAACAAAGGTTGCCTGTAAGGAGGGGAGTAACATGCAGACAGCAAACAAAAAGAATATGGCTAACTTCCTGGTTGCCTATCTGTTGTCGGCTTTCGGGTACGAATTTATCTTTTTTGGTATGACGATCTATGTGTACGAAGTGAGTCAGAGCGCTTTTAAAGTGGGGCTTTTTGCTGCTTTGACATTTCTGCCGCGGCTCTTTGCTTCATTTTATGGCATTGTCGCCGATCAGAACAGTAGAACAAAAGTTTTTGCCTGGGCAACCGCTATCACAGGCTGTCTGGTTACCTTGATGGCCCTTCAATCAAGCATTGCCTGGATTTACCTAATCTGGCTCTTGATTGCAGTATTTCTGACTTTTATAGCCAATGTCAGAACAGCGCTGATGACCGAAATCATGACGCAAGACAATTATTTGCGTGGCAATTCACTGGTGTTAATTTTACTGAATTCAGCTAAAGTATGCGCCCCGGTGCTGGCAGGAGCTGCCAGCGCTGCCTGGGGTGTAGCCTCATTGTTCTATTGCACAGGCATGATCTATTGCCTGTCAGCGCTAGTTTGCATCAGAATCCGGTACCGGCTGCAAACACAATAAAAAGAGAGCGGAAAATTATGATCAACCTTAAAGAAGCCCTGCAATATACGCGAGGAAACCCTGATGTTAGATTTCTGCTCTCTGTAGGTATTTTGTGGCGGCTGTTTATTGGCTTGCAGGTTTCATTATTTGTGATTTATATTAAATCCTATCTTTCAGGAAGTGACACAGACTATGGATTGTTCATGACAACCATTGGACTGGGAAGCATTCTAGGCAGTTTGGCCGGTCCCTGGGTGGTTAAGCGAGTGCCTTATTCGTCAGTGATTTTCTGGGGAATGTCTCTTCATTACGCTTCTTTTATCATTCTCGGCCTGCTGCACGACTTTTACGCCGCACTGATTGTTATTTTTTTTAGTTATATTGTCTTTTATGCAACACTTGTAGGTCTTCATTCCTTGCGCGATAAAGCAACACGGGTTGAAATGAGGGGAAGAGTTTATGGTTCAGTCACCGCGATACTGACCCCTCCCGCCATTATTTCCATGTTAGCTGGAGGCTATCTGACAAGTCTGTTTGGAGTGGGAAACGTTTTGCTGGGGGCAGGTATCTTGGCCTTGACCAGCTTTTATTTGCTCAATCGACCAAAGATCAACCTAATACTTCACTAGGTGGCCTGTATAAGCCTGGAAATTTCCCCTAAAGCATTTGGCTTATATCCTTAGCAGGCATTTACCCTGCTACCCCTCTTTACACCTACCCTTGCGCTTTATCCACTTCTTTCACTCCGGTATCAAACCAGTGCTTGGTCCGGTTGCAGAAGCTGCACACCGACAACATGACCGGCACTTCCACCAGGACGCCCACCACTGTCGCCAGTGTGGCCCCGGACTGCAAACCGAACAGAGATATCGCCACCGCTACCGCCAACTCAAAAAAGTTGCTCGCGCCGATCAACGCTCCCGGTGCGGCAATGCTGTGAGGCACTTTGAAGTATTTAGCCAAACCATAGGACAGCGTCGAATTAAAGTAGACCTGAATCAGGATGGGAATGGCAATCAACACAATACTGAACCAGTTATTAGTAATCACTTCTCCTTGGAAGGCAAAGATAATAATAAGCGTCACCAACAGGGCGATAATAGTCACCGGTTTTAACGGGGCCAGGAACTTAGTATTGAACCATTCCTCGCCATGCGAGGAGATGAGCACCCGCCGGGTCAGATAACCGGCAATCAGCGGAATGACAATATATAAGAACACCGACATGAACAGCACGTCTTTGGGTACAACGATATCGGAAACCCCTAACAGGAACATGACAATCGGCGCAAACAGCACCAGCATAATGAGATCGTTAATGGCCACCTGTACGAGCGTATAGGCCGGATCGCCGTCAGTCAGGTAGCTCCACACGAACACCATGGCCGTGCAGGGCGCTGCTGCCAGAATAATAACGCCTGCCATGTATTGGTTGGCCATATCGGCTCCAATCAGACCAATAAAGAGCTGCTTAAAGAACAGCCAGCCCAAAAAGGCCATACTGAACGGCTTTACTACCCAATTGACAAACAAAGTGATCAGGAGCCCTTTGGGCTTGTCGCCGACTTTCGCAATAGCGGAAAAATCAATTTTCAGCATCATCGGGTAAATCATCAGCCATACCAGCACGGCAATGGGAAGGTTAACATGGCTGACTTCCAATTTGCTCAATACCTCAACCACACCGGGGAACAGTTTGCCAAACCCGATGCCAATAACAATACATAAGGCCACCCATACACTTAAATACCGTTCAAAAAAATCCAGGCGTTTCTCCGCCACCATACAAATCCCTCCTAATTATTCAAAATATCTCAATCACAATTCACAAGGCAAACAACAGGATATTTAACTCCTACTACCTACCGGGCTTGGCCGTTAATCACCGTAATCGGCTGGGACAATCCTCTACCAATTCCTGATACCTATGGAATACATTTTTAGATTGTAATTTTCTATATATGCTTATATCTGATTTTAAACATATATATTCGATTAATGAATGTCTCGCTTGATCCAGCTACTCAGTATCCGATAAATCCAAGAGCTTTCGGTTTTTGGGGTTTAATTTCTACAGCAAAAATTACTTTTTCATCATCATGCATGAAACTCGCCCTCCTTTCTTTAAAAATTGCTTACTTAAGCATGACTTTTCTTTCATTATATGCATATATTTGATTTTAATCATAAGCATGTAAAAAAAATTTATCTATCTTTTCACGCATACCTGCCACCACAACAATTAGGGGCAAGCGATTATTTGCCGGGACCAGAGACACTCGGCACATGACATACTGTTACCCCAGCAATCCATTTCATTACTTTCGGTATAATTACAGCCTTCCAGTGACCTGCAGTCAATACAGGACGGAAAATCATAATCGCTTACCTTCTGCCTGAATTGGACGTAATCTGCCTCCATCCATATCTCAGCCAGCTTTTTTTCACTTACATTCCCCAGGTAATACGGATACATTTGCTTTTTTCGTCCGTAGATATAACAGTGATAGCTATGCATCAGTGCGTAACAGGGACTGATAAATCCTTGATAGTTGATGCATAAGGCTTTGTCCTGGATAAACTTGCAGGCCCGTTCTGTCCGTAATTTCATATTCGCCATTTGTGCCCGGACAGTCATCAGTAGCGAGTTCTGGCCGAACATACACCCGGTATCATCGATATCGTAAACAATTTCATCCTTCATGGATTCATGATAAGGCAGTAAATTGGTTACAATGACCTGGCGGGCATTAAGCTCCCAAGCCAGCCGGATCAATTTCGGCAATCGGGCAAAATTCTTTTTCATAGCTACAAACTCAATGCCCAGCTCCGGCTTGCTAGTCTTTTGTTCCTTCTTCAAAGCCTGCAGCCTGGTGATATTGTGATAAACGCTCTGAAAATCAGCGCCTGACCGAATTTCGTTATACTCTTGCTCATCAGGGCTGTCTAATGAAGTATACAGGATATCCAGTTTTAGGTCGATGAGTTGCTGAATGATTTCTTCCCGCAAATACGAACCGTTAGTGATCATCTCTACCTTTACGCCAAGTCCCTTCACAGCCCGCAGCATATCAAAAATCCGCGGATGCATTAAGGGTTCACCAAAACCACCAAAGTGAACCGCCGTCAAAGCCGGCAACTCCTTAAGGCTGCGCAGTACGCCTTCAAAGGTTTCCCAGCTCATGTGAGCCAACTCATCCTGCCAGGAACTGCGAATACAAGTAATACAGGAAAAGTTACACTTGGTCGTAACCTCCAAGTACACTTTTTTTACATCCGGAACCAGCAGGCTGATCCGGTAACCATCTGCAGTCTTAACTATTAACGCCGCCTGCTCCGCAGTCAGCGACACCGGCAGCTTCAAATAACCCCCCTTGGTAATCCGTGCCAGTGTACGCTCCGCCTCTTGGCCGATGTCCTCCTCATTATCGGGCTGTCTCATCCATCTTCCCCCCCATACATTCAAAATCAGTCAAGTTTTTAGTAAACGAGTCCGGTTTCCTCCCTGCTTTACTAGATTGAGCATCACTTAATTATATTGACTATATTCATATTTCCTGCAAATTTTTTTACTACTCTGTAATGTGCACCGTCCGCTCGCAACTACCGCCCAGTTCCCGGTACTTTCTCAGTCTCACCACATCTTTTTGACAGGCCGGCTCATTCACCAGTTCCTTGACTAAGAGTTCCCGCACAAAGGGATACCGCTCCAGACTGGTTTCATCCACCCGGTAATACACCCACTGAGCCTGCTTTTCCCCAGTAATCAGGCGGGCAAAGCGGAGCTTGGTCAGATGCCGCGAGGCATTGGACTGACTGATTTTCAGCACCTCTTCCAAATCACAGACGCACAGCGTTTCCTTGTTTAGCAGGTTCAAAATTCGCAACCGGGTCACATCACCCAGAGCCTTCACTACTTCAACTACATCCATTACAGCCACCTCACACACTTTTAATGCGTCATTGATCCTACGATATGATTATATGCAAATTTGCGAATATATGTCAAGGAAGCGCTGCCTATTTTTGTGTTGGTATTCTGCAAAAAAATTTATACCGAAAATTTTATATTGCATAATACAACTATTGTAGCATACAATACAAATAAGGAGGTGAACTCACCATGACCGACCTATCGCAGATTAAAACCTTGCGCCACGACATGCGGCTCTTAGCCCGCAAGATGGAGCTCATGACCAAGAGCGAAGCAAGCTGCTGTGGCATCACCCTGACCCAATGCCACCTCCTAACGGAAATCGGCTGGGCTGGTACGGCATCCCTCAATACCCTGTCCGAACGCCTGGGCGTGGATAAGAGCACCATGAGCCGCAACATTGAGATTCTCGTGACCGACGGCCTGGTCAGCCGTACGACC
>JAQSXM010000121.1 GCA_029256645.1 Sporomusa sp.
GGATGTAACCATCCAAAAAAGGACCACCACTGGTATAGACTGTAAGCCTCTTGAGGAATGGGGTTAACGGGGAATCTTCGACACCAGACGATTGATTTGTAAGTTTCATTGTTCAGCCTCCTTATTGTAGAGCCGTATGTTGCCTCATTAATTAATAGTAATGCAAATATTGTGCCAAATGCCGTTTTAGAAGCTGAACAGAAGAAGTATGCTCATTTATTGGCTAAGCCGCTCTAAACCCGAAGCTGCTACCTGTTTTTTTAGGGTACAGTGAGAGTCAGGTGGCTTAGTTTATTTTGTACACTCAGATTTGTAGGTGCTTGATTTAATCCCCAGCTTACGAAGCCGATAATGCAAGTCTTGTCTGGAGATGCCTAATTGCCTGGCACTATCACTTACATTGCCGTTCGTTAGCTGTAGCATGTTCTGGATTAAATCTGTTTCACACTGCCGCAGGTATTCAACTAAAGGTTGTTCCGGGGGTGTCTTTGCCAACGAGGTATTGTTTGACTTATTTGCCGATAAATTACTGAGCATTCGTTTTACTAAAAAGGCAGGTAAATCTTCCAGGATTACCTCGGTTGCCGTATTTTCAACAATACTCATGGCGCTTTCGATAACATGCTCCAGTTCCCGGACATTTCCCGGCCATTTATATAAAGATAACAGCTCTAATAGATCGGGGGAGATTTGATTAATGCTCAAACCCAATTGGTCATTAAAACGGGCAATAAACTCTTTAGCGAGTACAGGTATATCCTCGGCGCGTTGTCTTAATGGCGGGATATGTAAAACTACCGGTGTCAAACGGTAGAGGAGGTCATCGCGGAAAGAACCAGTACTTGTTGCTTCGTATAGATTCTGGTTAGTTGCACTGATTATACGGCAGTTGATCTTACGCTCAGTTTTGTCACCGAGTCGCCGAACCCTTTTATCCTGCAATAAACGCAACAGCTTTGCCTGCAGGTGAACACTCAATGAATTAATTTCATCCAAAAACAAGGTGCCATTTTCAGCCTGCTCACACAACCCGGGGGCATCAATAGCACCAGAGAAGGCACCTTTTACTGTACCCATGAGCAGGCTTTCCATCAGTGTCTCAGGGATAGCGGCACAGTTGACAGCGATAAAAGGGCGGGCACTGTAGGCGCTTGCATTATGGATTCCCTGGGCAAATAGTTCTTTTCCAGTACCGGTTTCTCCATAAATCATTACAGTCGAGGCGGTTGCGGCAATTCTGCGGGCCTGTTTAATCGCTTGTTTGATTAAAGGGCTGATGCCGACAATATCATCAAGTGTAAAACTAGTGCCGTTGGGCCGGTTTTTTGATTTATTCTGGCCAAAGCAGTTTACAACCTTTGTTAACAGCTCATTAATGGAGGGGATATCCCGGTTAATGGAATACACAGCAGTAAGCTCGCCATTTTCAAAGAAAGGGTAAGAATTATAAACAATATCGACCTTTTTTCCGGTATATAAATGATAGGTCATGTACTGTTCTAATAGCGGTTTTTTACTTTGCAGCACTGCCATGCGCTGGAGATTCTCCAGTGGTAACGAATAAACATCTACATCTTTCTTGCCTAGCATATTCTGCCGTTTGGTGGCTTCAATTTTTTCAAACGCCTGGTTATAAATCAGAATGGTTCCATCTTTATTTGCCGCATACACACCTTCTGATATCGCGTCAATAATTTCGTGCAATAACCGGTTCTCGCGAGTTAATTCATCCAGATTTTTTTGCTTATTTTCAAGCATATGGAGATAACCACCCCTTCATTGTACAGCGTATATAGTTTAGCAGAAAAGAATTCTTTCAGTGAAAAGATTCTTTTCACTTGAGTATAAGTCCAGTCAATGCACTACTTTTCTTAAATAGGTGAAAAGAATTTCTTCACTGATGGACAAAATGGCATTGGATTAAGGATAATAGCCTTTGGGAAAAATAGTGAGATTTTTCGCAAGAATCTTACTATTTTTGGCATATTGCTGCCAACCGGCGATAATGGCACAAGAATTGCGATATTGAATGGCGTATGAGTTTGCCGCTTGATTTTAATGGGGAGGGGGACAATTAGACAACTGGAAGCCAGGCTAATCAAATTGTAGATAGGAGGGTCGTGCAATGAGTACAGAGGGAAAAAAGATTGATCAAATGTTATTTTGGCCTCCGTTATTGCTGGTTGCCGTCATATGTGGCGCAATTATTATGAATCCTGAGGCTGGGACTAACGCCGTAAACAACGTGTTCTCCTTTTTAACCGGTCAAATGGGCTGGACATATGAAATCTTTGTCCTGGCGAATTTGGGGGTAGTGCTATATTTTATATTTGGTAAGTTTGCCAATAAGAGATTTGGCGGTGAGAAACCGGAATTTAGCACACTGAGTTGGTTAGGGATGCTTTTTTCCGCAGGTACCTCTGCTGCTATCGTATATTGGAGTCCGATTGAATTTTACTTTTATCTCACAGCTCCTCCTTTCGGTTTAGAGCCGATGTCACCGCAGGCTACCGCATTAGCTACTGCGTATCCCCTGTTCCACTGGGGACCAAGCAGTTATGCCCTGTATGTCGGGGTTGGTGTGGTATTTGGATATCTGTTCTTTGTGCAGGGGAAGGAGGTTTTCCGGCCAAGCACAGCCTGTGAAGCGATGCTTGGTAAACATGCCAATGGCTATTTGGGCAAAGCCATTGATATCTTCTATATGGTTGGGATTATTGCCGGGATCAGTACGTCTGTTGGTCTGGGAACGCCGCTGCTGAGTGAGGTTATTACCAAGATCACCGGCATTCCCCACACGCTGGGGCTGGATGCAAGTATTCTTGTTATTTGGACAGTCATTATTGGCATTAGTGTGTATGGGGGATTGGACAAAGGAATCAGACAATTAAGTGATTTTAGAAACTGGTTAGGTTTTGCCTTATTGGCTTATGTTTTACTAGTCGGGCCGACTGCGTTTATGTTTAATAATTTCTTTGATAGCCTGGGAGTTATGTTTAACAACTACTTTAGAATGAGCCTCTATACTGACCCGATCCAGAAATCAGGATTTCCGCAAGGCTGGACAATATTTTATTTTGCCTGGTTTATCGCTTTCGCTTTAAGCACAGGCATCTATCTGGCGAGAATCTCAAGAGGAAGAACAGTACGGGAATTCACACTGGGGGCTACCTTCTCCGGGATTACCTGTGTCTACACCTACTTTATGGTCTTTGGCAACTATACAATGGATTTGCAAGCCAGAGGTGTGTTAAATCTCGCAGAAATTGTGAAGACCCAGGGCGTGCCGCGCGCGATTGTGGAAATATTTGCGACACTGCCTTTTGCCTCAATTATCTTACCGGTCATTTTAGTGTTGCTGTTTATCTCTACGGCAACTGTCATTAATAGTATAGCATATACACTTGCTATGGTAACTACTGAAAAACTAAAAGCAGGTGAAGAGCCTGCCAAATGGAACCGGGTGTTCTGGGCGCTGGTTTTAGGCGGTCTTTCGTTAACACTGATATTCCTGGGCGGGATGAAACCACTGCAGGCCGCAGCGGTCGCCGGATCTTTTCCGACGATGTTTATCATGGCGATTATCCTGATCGGGTTTATTAAAAAGGCAGGCAAGGAATGGGATGTAGCGGACGGGACAAAGGCTGCTGAAGTAACCGAAACACTGACAGGCAAAGAGCAGAACAGTCCTGTTACTCCGGAAGCTGTAAATTTCAAAGCATAAAATATAAACCTATGTAGGAGTGTGAGACTGATGTTCAGGTTTACCGCAGAACAACATGTGTATGACATAAACGGGGTAAAAGTCGGGGGGCAACCGGGGGAATTTCCCACAGTGCTGATTGGCAGCATGTTTTACCGGGGACATAAGATTGTCCTGGATTCGACAAAAGGGCTTTTCAATGAGACTGACGCAAAATCACTGCTTGACCAGGAAGCAGAACTGAGTGCAGAGACCGGTAATCCCCGGATTGTCGATGTTTTAGGTGATACCCCGGAGGCGCTGGCGCGCCATGTAGAGTTTATTCTTAAGCATACTTCATCGCCATTTTTGCTTGATAGCGTGAGTCCGGAGATTCGGACAGGAGCCCTTAAATTACTGGGTAAGGACCCGGCGATTATTAACCGGCTTATTTATAATTCCATAGAAGAAAACTATACCGAGGATGAACTGAGCATTATTAAAGAGTTTGGTATCAAAACTGCGGTAGTTCTGGCTTTCAGCAAAAAGCACCTTAAGCCAAGCAGCCGGTTAAAACTGCTAAACGGGGATGAGAAAACAGAGGGGTTAATCGCTGCAGCTAAACGGGCCGGTATTGAGCAGTTTCTGGTAGATCCCGGGGTGCTGGATGTGGCCAGCAACAGTTGGACTGCCAAGGCCATCTATGATGTAAAAGAACAATTAGGATACCCGGGAGGCTGCGCCCCGTCTAATGCGCTGTATCTGTGGAAAAAGATGCGTTCTAAAGGGTCACCGTATTTTGAAGCAGCAGGTACTGCGGTATTTACTTATCCGGTCACCCAGGGGGCAGACTTCCTGCTGTATGGTCCGATGATGAACGCGCCCTGGGTCTATCGGGGCATTGCCACCACCGATGCCATGATGGGCTATACGACCAAGATTACCGGTACCAAGCTGGGCACTCCGGAGCATCCGTTGTTAAAGCTGTTTTAACCGTGGGGCTCTGCCCCCGGTAAATATAGTGACAATAATGAAAAGAGGTGTTGGCAATGTTACCTAAATTTAATGTATTAACACCTGAGCAGGTGAATCAGGTACATGAGCAGAGCATGAAGATTCTGCGCGAAATTGGTGTGGAATTCTCATACCAGCCGGCTCTTGATGTACTAAAGGCTAAAGGCCAGCGAGTAGAAGGGCAGCGGGTTTATTTTCAAAGACAGTTTGTCGAAGAACAGGTGGCAAAAGCTCCTGCCGAATTTACGCTCCACGCACGTAACCCGCAAAACAATCTGGTAGTTGGCGGCGAGAATATTATCTTTATGCCTGGCTATGGCGCGCCATTTATCCACGAAGCAGATGGCAAACGGCGCAACTCAACTATGGCGGACTTTGATAATTTCGTTAAGCTGTCGCAACTGAGTCCGAACATGCATATGACAGGCGGAAATTCCGCAGAGCCCAATGATATTGCTGATTCAATCAGGCATTTGAAGATGGCTTATAGTTCAATCATCCATTCGGATAAGTGCTTTATGGGCAGTGCGTCTGGTTATGATAAAGCCCAGGACAATATCGAAATGGCAGCCATTCTCTTTGGCGGTAAAGACGTTATCAGGAAAAATCCAGCCTTGATTTGCCTTATCAACTCGGTTACCCCGTTAAAATATGATGACCGCATGCTGGGAGCCCTGATGGCTTATGCCGAGGCCGGTCAAGCCATGGTAATTGCCTCCCTGGTTATGGCTGGCTCAACAGGACCGGCTACTATGGCCGGCGCGTTAGCCCTGCAGAATGCTGAGGTTTTGGCCGGAATCACCCTGGCACAGAGCATTAATCCGGGTACTCCGGTGGTTTACGGATCAACATCAGCCATCACCGATATGCAGACAGGCTCACTGTCCATCGGTAATCCGGAAGGGGCGTTATTTACTTCTGCCAGTGCCCAGCTGGCAAGAACTTACCGGGTTCCCAGCCGGGGCGGCGGCGGGTTGAGCGATGCCAAGATTGTCGACGCCCAGGCCGGATACGAATCAATGATGACACTGATGGCAGCCAGTGTGTCAGGGATCAATTTCGTTTTGCATACAGCAGGGATACTGCAATATTTTATGGCTATGTCATATGAAAAATTTATCGTAGATGACGAGATCGCCGGTATGATCTTACGGTATCTGAAAGGCATTGAATTCTCTGATGACAAGTTTGCTTTTGATGTGATCGCCAAAGTCGGACCGGGTGGGCATTTCCTTACCCAGAAACATACCAGGCAAAATCATGCCAAAGAGCTCAGGCAGGCAACACTTAGTGACCGGTTGTCATATGACGGCTGGGGGAAAGAGAAGCTGGACACTAACCAGCGGGCAGAGAGAAAATGGAAAACGATGCTGGCTGAATATCAAGAGCCGGCACTTGATAGCAATGTCAAACAGGCTTTACAAGCTTTCATAGAAAAGAGAATTGCTGAAATGAAAAACTAGCTGAGACTTCTGCCACAGTGCCTGACAATACAAATCAGAAGACTAATGGAGGTATTTATTATGAGTGAAATATTTGAAAACCTAAAGCAAGCTATTCTCGATGGTGATGAAGACCTGGTAGCTGAATATGCCCAGCAGGTTATTGATGAGAAGATTGATCCGGTTGCCGCGATTGAAAAAGGGCTTATTAAGGGCATTGAAGAGCTTGGGGCAAAGTGGAAAGCCGGGGAGGCCTTCTTGCCTGATGTCATGATGGCTGCAGATGCTCTTAAAGTCGGTCTTGATATGCTAGAGCCGGTTATTGCCGAATCAGGCGCTACCGGCGGCGAGCCCAAAGGCAGGATTGTCGTCGGTCAGGTAGCCGGTGATATTCACGATATTGGCAAAAATATTGTGGGTGCGATGATGACTGCGGCCGGATACAAAGTATATGATATTGGTATAGACCAACCGGCAGAAAACTTTTTGGCGAAAGCCGAAGAGGTAGGGGCCAGCATCATTGCCGCAGGGGCCTTGCTGACTACTACTATGGCTGCCCAGAAGAATATTATTGAGTATCTCAAATCAAAGAATGTGCGTGAAAAATATAGGGTTATGATCGGCGGTGGCCCTACGAGCCAGGCCTTTGCTGATGACATCGGTGCTGATGCCTGGGCCGAGACTGCTGATGAAGCCGTTACCCTGTGTGATAAACTGATTGCCGGATAAGCATAGAATAAAAAAGCTGGTCTCATCCCTTCTTATTCGCCGGGGTGAGGCCAGTTTTCTATCGTTATAGTTATATCTCAGTTTACCGGAAATACTAATTTGTGGCTGTGGTAAGTAATTATTACATAGTGGGGGCTAAGATAAGTAATGCCGATAGAAGTGACGGCGGTGCTGAGCAATCTGAGTAATTATGGCTATGCGGCTGTATGTGCGGCAATGCTGCTGACCGGTGTGGGAGTGCCTTTGCCTGGTGAATTAACATTGGGTTTTACCGGCTATTTAGTGTTTAGCAGCCAGTTAGACTTGATTCCAGCCATCGCGGCCACCACGGCAGGAGATTTGCTGGGGGCTATGATTAGTTACGGTATCGGCTTTTTTGCCAGAGCAAGGATCATCACCCAATATGTCCGGTTTCTCATGCCGTCTGAGTCAAAGCTGGCAAGGATAACGCAATGGCTTGAGCAATATGGTATTTTGGCGTTGGTATTCGGCAGACTTCTGCCTGTTGTCCGTGGTGCTATTCCCCTGCCTGCAGGCTTTGTGCACATGAATGTTAAGTCGTATATTCTGAGTAACCTTGTGAGTTCAGTGATTTGGTGCAGTGCCCTCATCTATTTAGGCATGGGGATGGGGCATAATTGGCCGCTGTTATCAGGTTTAGCAAAAGATGCCGGTCTGGTAATTGCAGGAACACTGGTTTTGGTCCTGGCCGTATGGTATTTAACCCGCAGTCATAAATAATATGTTAATATAAATATAATATAAACACAACAAATCCCATTGTTTTCCATCGTATAATTCATAATAGTGAAAAACAATATAAGGGGGATTTGTAATGTTTACAGGGAAATGCAATTGGCGGTGTCTTATTGCGACCGGTATTACTGCGGTACTACTAACAGCTGGGGTGAATATGCTGACCATGAATATTGTTGAGGCAAAAGCCAGTCCCCAAATCTTTGATTTTGAGGCCCATCGCGGCGGGCGTGATGCCCGTCCGGAGAACACCTTAGTCGCCTTTGCTTATGCCATGGAGCTGGGGGTAACTACCCTGGAAATGGATATGCAAATGACTAAGGAGGGTAGAATTGTAATTAGCCATAATCCCTTTATGAATAACAGTCTGGCTAAAGGCCCGGATGGCAACTATGTGGAACCAGGCAAGTACGACATCCGGAAAATGACCTTAGCTGAGATAAAACGGTTTGATCTTGGAACAATGAACCCTGCAGCCGGCGATTATTATGAAGGTCACGGCAAAACCCAGCTATCCTATCCGGGCACGCAGATGCCCACCCTGGAAGAGGTCTTTGAACTGGCAAACGCATATGGTAATAATCAAGTAATGTTCAACCTTGAGACTAAATCGTATCCTGATCCTGCTTTCCCGGAGGCTAAAAACAGCCCTGACCCGGCCGTTTTTGTCAAAAAAGTTTATGAAATTATAAAAAAATACCATATGGAAGACCGGGTTATGCTCCAGTCCTTTGACTGGCGGACCTTGAAAGAGATGAAAAAGCTGGATCCCGCTATTACCCTTGTTGCACTTACCTGTGAGCAGCCGTCATGGGGGCGTGACAGTATGTGCCGCCAACC
>JAQSXM010000122.1 GCA_029256645.1 Sporomusa sp.
TACAATAACCCGGTCGGAAAGCACAATAGCTTCCTCGATATCATGAGTTACAAACAGTACACTCTTGCCTACCTTTTCCCACATTTTTAAAAAGGCACTGCCAATTTTAACTCTGGTCTGGGCATCCAAGGGGCCAAACGGTTCATCCATAAGATAAAGATCAGGATCATAGGCAAAGGAACGCGCCAAGGCTACCCTTTTTCTCATTCCGCCTGAAAGCTGCTGAGGATAATACTGTTCAAAGTTTTTTAGCCCTACCGAGGCAAGCAAATTTACCGCTTGGACCGTTTGCTCCTTTATATTCAGCCCCTTTACCTCCAGCGGTAACCGCACATTATCTACAACGGTTTTCCATGGCAGCAAGGCATCATTTTGAAAGACAAACCCCACTGAGTCAGGCACACCCTGGACGGCCCTGCCATCCAGCAATATTTCACCACTCTCCGCCTTTAACAAACCTGAAACTGCTTTGAGCAAAGTGGATTTACCGCAGCCACTTGGACCGACGATCGAGACAAATTCGCCATCCTGCACCGTCAAACTAATATCATCAATGGCCAGAGTGCTATGGTCCTTGGTAATATAGCGTATCTTTAGATTTTTAATAGTCAGTTTAGGTATCTCATTGCCCATATTTTCACTCCTATTTAAAATTCCGCCTATATTCCCTTGCTCATGCCGTCTCTTATAATTCGGTCAATAGCGCCTCTTCAACAGAAATTCGCTGTGGCGGATAGGGCGTCTGATCTGGCCAGCCGACATCGACATACGTAACCACACTGAGGTATGCAGGCAAATCAAAATGGTTTCTTAAACGTTCTTTCATTGCCTCAGTAAAGGTAAGCCATACCCCTCCCAGGCCATAAGCATGAGCTGCCAGCACAATATTCTGTGCTGCCGCGCCGCAATCCAAGAGACGATTGCGCACCGGATTTAATGGGTTAGCGGCATAGACCCGTTCATCCTGTAACAGTACAAGATGTACCGGACCTCCGGGTATATCCGCACCTACAAATAAGCCGGGCGTCTTTTCTTCCCGCACAACCAGATAGCGGATGGATTGCAGATTGCAGGAATGAGCCGCCCACAGCCCGGTTTCCAGTACCTTTCGTACTACCTCTTCCGGCACACGTTCCGCTGCCCAATGGCGAACCGAACGTCTTTCATAAATGACCTGATCAAACAGCGTTTGTTCTCCTGGGGTGAGAATATGCCACTGCCAGTCTGATAAATTGAGCTCCTGTCCTGCAAGGAGAAGTTTGGCAAAACCGAGAAGTTTTTGTGCATAAACATAATCGGGTAATTCATGAGACAAACCTCTTTTATCCCATAAGGCAAGCAAACGCAACGCGGTCTCTGTCTGCTTGTCATTTAACGTTTTTTTGTAATAGGCAGCATGATAAACCTGGATTTCCATAGTATGATGCAGGCGTTCCCGAAAGCGGGCCCGAAATTCAGTTTCCGCCAGAGAGAGGTATTCAGCATCGGAAAGATTAAACTTTTTTTGAATTTCTTCAATATTTTCTTTAGTAGACATTATCGCTTCACTCCTTTGTGCTTCACTCATCCTTATAGTTCTTGTTTTCCGTACGAATCAGGTCTTCCATAAAGTCAATATACTGTTCCCGGGTATATTTAGGCCGGTATTGCCCGGTAAGTTCCCTGGCCTTGGCGGCATTATCCCGGAGCAGTTTATAGGCTGCCAGTGCAAAAATCTTGGCTGTGGTGATATACGCGGCTTCCTCATCCACTATGGCAAATTTATCGGTATGAGCCCCGCCGGCAACCCCGCCGGTGTAAAAGCCCAGTACAGGCAAAACATGTTCTAAATCTCCGACATCGGTTGAACTGGTTTTATGAGAGGCCGGATCGGCTTCATGGATAACAGCCTGCGGCGCTGCCTCTCGTGCTGCTTCTATTAGGATCGTACTGGCCGGCTGCGGCAACCGTGGTAAATATCCCGGCATGGTGGCAATCTCAATGGCTGCACCAATGGCTTGGGCACCGGCTTTAAACGCGCGGTCAGTCTTTTTTTCGGCATCAAGAATGGCTTCCACATTCCTGGCCCTGACAAGGGTTTCAATCACTACTTCATTGGGGACCACATTCACCAGATTTCCCCCTTTAGTCACAATAGGGTGTACCCTAACCGCATCCTGATCCCGAAAGGTTTCCCGCTGAAAAGCCAGGGCCGCCAGACCAAGGGAAGCAGCATTTAAGGCATTAATACCCTTCTCGGGTGCTGCGGCAGCATGTGCTTCTTTCCCTGAATAACGGACGACTTTAGAAACAAAACCGTTTGATGAACCGCTGCCGATCGAAATGCCGCCCTCCCCGGAATGATTGACAATCGCAAGATCCACATTATCGAACGCGCCAACCCTGATAAGCTCGCATTTACCACCGCCATACCTGATCTTGCCTTCTTCCTTAAGCTGATTTTTAAATTCAATTTCACCGTACTCCTCAGCTGGTACGGCAAAGAAGATGACTTCACCGCCGAGAGCGGCAGCTATCTCCGGATTACTTAAGGCTAAAGCCGCTCCGACAACTCCGGTCAACTGGACATTGTGACCGCAGCAATGAGCTGCCCCGGTTTCAGAATTAGCAAAAGGATGGGAGGGTATTTTCAGAGCATCCAGTTCACCAATCAACGCCAGTGATACTTCCTGACGGCCTCCTTTCAAATATCCCTTGACGCCGGTAATCGCTAACCCTTCCTCGGTCTGTAGATTGAGTTCCTTGAGAACTCCCGCGAATTTGGCAGCAGTACGGAACTCCTTATATCCCAGCTCGGCATGAGTATAAATATCCCGGCCAAAAGAAATTATTTTTTCCTTGTTCTGATCAATAAGCGCGATAATCCGTTGCTCTATCCTATCCATAACATATCCTCCTGTTGTGATAGTCTTTAAATGACAAAAAGGCCCACTTCTCCGCCTGAGAAATGCAGCCTTTGGTTATTTCCAATCAGCTATGCACGCTGTCCTTTTTGTATCAAATCAATCGTTTTTTCTCAGGCCTCTGCTTTTTGTCAGTCAGCCTCTAAAATTAACGGGCAATTGTAAAAACGTTGCCTGTTGCCGGTGCCTTCCGTTCAGCCCCAAAGTCAACCACTAAATCGCGGATAACCGGATACTTTCTGGCTGGTTCCACTAAATATTCCCGGCCCGGCTCCAAAACAACATGGCACGATTTTTTGACCACCCCATCCACAGTCATCAGACAACTGCCACACAAACCGCGTCCACAAAAGTAGTCACGAAAGCCCAGTGTAGGATCAATGGTCTCGTAAACCTTTTTTACTGCCATCAGCAGTGTCAGCCCCTCAGCCCCTGGCAATACATAGGTCGTATAGTAAGGCAGAGAATCGGTTTCCGGATTAAAGCGAAATATTCTTAAGCGAATGTCCATAATATACCTCCAATTAGAGCTTGGTTACGGGAATAGCGGTGACTTTGGGCTCACCTTGCTGTAGCGAAATTAAAGTATGCTGCCCCTCGGCTTCGGTTTGGGGATAATCGGTCCGGAAATGATGTCCACGCGTTTCTTGCCGCGCGAGAGCCGATAAAATGACGATTTCCGCCAGCGCCAGCATGCCCCTCACTTCATAAGCTTCCTGGACCTCATAACAGTAACGCTTGTGGGGAACAACCTTAAGAAAAGATAAAGTTTTCCGCAAATCACGGACTTTTCTTAGCCCGGTGTTTAGGCTTTCTTCATTTCGTTCCAGGCCCACATATTGATCCATAATCGTTTTGAGCTGGGATTTTAAAGCAATCGGCCGGACCGCATACTCTTTGTCCTGCTTCCATTCGTCAATCTGATGATACTCTGTCAGCACTTCCTGCTCAGCCGCAACCACTAAAAAATCAACCTTTGCCGCGAACTGACAAGCACTCAGGGCTGCCCTGCGGCCGAATACCTGGGTTTCAGACAATGCATTTCCCGATATGCGGTTGGCACCATGTACATTACCGGTAATTTCCCCGGCCGCAAATAAGCCCGGCACATTGGTCCGGCCATGTTCATCAATTTTTATCCCGCCAAGGCAATAATGGGCCGCAGGCGCCATTTCCAGCTTGTCTTTTCTAAGATCGATACCGACATTAAGCAGATTACCAAATTGATGCAGCCAAGCTGTAATTCTTTCGGTGAGCACCGCCGGCGGATATTTAGAATGCGTCAAATCGACAAAGAAACCGCCATGAGGGCTTGCGGTACCCTTTTTCACCTCTTCGCGTATGGCTTTTATAAATTCATCCCTGGCGGGAAAACCCTCAACAAATACCTCTTCCTTGCCGTTCAGTACCCGGCCGTCCAAAATATCCGGGTTCAATATGTATTCATACTGTACCAGCCAGCCGCGGGCCGCCGGCGGATATACAACCACCCCGGGATAGTAAAGTACCATTTCCAGATCGACAAGCTGTGCACCCACTTGATAAACCATAGCCAACGTTTCACCAGTTGCATCAGGTGGAGTATCCGTAAAGGGCCACAGCTCCTCATAGCCTCCCGTTGCCAAAAGCGTGGCCTTAGCCTGAATCACTTGGATTTCTCCACTGTTTGTATTTAAATACACCGCGCCGATCACCCGGTCATCCCGGACCAGAAAACGCGTAACAACAGCACTGTCGATGATAAATACATTGGGTAGTTGAGCTACCTTTTTATGGAGACTGGCAGCCAGCCCCCAGCCCCCTCCCATAATAAACAAATTGCGGGAGTGGCTTTGCCCCGGACGTACGGAGGTTGCAAAAGTCCCATCCTCCTTCTTCTTGAATTTAGCCCCATAGGCCTCCAGTTCTTTGATCCGCTCCACCGAATCTTCGGCCAAAGCTCTGGCCAGGTCCTGATCTGCCAGACCCCGTCCCGCCGTGACAGTATCCTTAAAATGCATTTCTACCGAATCACCGGCATTAACGGCCCCTTCGATCCCTTCGCCTGCAACCGGGGTAATCCCGGTTTTGGCTAAAGGCCCTTTACTGAGAAGGACAACCTGCCGTCCCTGTTCGGCTGCCGCAATCGCAGCCTTAATGCCGGCACCGCCACCGCCAATGACTAAAATATCGGTTTTCTTCGTCTCAAACATGACTGTCCTCCGCTATCTGTTTATCATTTTTCTGCCATTGCACAACCGTATGACAATGGGCGTCTCCGTTTAAAACATTGGTGAATTGCTGCAAATCAAAGTCCTTATTGTATCCCTTACGCATACACAGATCCTGCTCGCAATATATAAGCCCCAGTTTTTCACCGCCCATTTCTTTCCATTGTTCTGCAAAAGGGCAATAAACCACCTGTTTCTCCAGATAATTCTCTTCCACCTTGATTTTTTCCGAAACCCAGGCTAAAGGTAACGGCAGGTCGTAATACCGTGACAGGTTCTCGACCGTCAAAGGGAGTCCTGCACCCGTAACCTCTTTATGAATCTTGCGCCCCCGGGCCTCCCCATATTTATGAATCGCCCGCCGCACAGCCGCTTCACCTTCAACACCGAATTGAGCTGTCACTTCACTGCCCATATAATAGTACAGCATGGCCAAGGTACGTGCCATTTTATCGACAATGTCCCTGACCTCAGACTGCGTAAATGTTTTTTCTGCCGGCATTACCTCACAACTCCTTTCTCTATCCGATTTTATCCGATTCATTGTCAACTGACTTTGCCTATTAATTATAGGATATATTCCAGATCGGCATCGGTTTTAACATCATTAATCGACATATAAATTTCATTTTGCATGTTAAGTAATCCGGTGTCATCGCGCCGCCGCGGGCGCGTATTCTTAATATCAAAAATTTTTTTAATTTTGCCAGGCCGCGGGGTAAACAGCACCACTCTGTCGGCCAGGAAAACGGCTTCTGAAACATCATGGGTAACAAACACAACGGTTTTTTTCTCTGCCTGCCAAATATCCAAAAGATCATTCTGGAGTTGCAGGCGTGTCAAATGATCAACAGCGCCAAACGGTTCATCCATTAACAGCACCTCAGGATTATTGACCAATGCCCTGGCTATACCGGCCCGTTGCCGCATACCGCCGGACAGCTGATGAGGATATTTGTTCTCAAAGCCCTGCAAACCCACCATCGCAAGATATTTCTCAGCCCTGGCTTTACGCTCAGCCTTGGCGATCCCTTTAATTTCCAAACCCAGCGCCACATTATCGGCAATCGTCCGCCAGGGGTACAGGGAAGGATCCTGAAATACAAAGCCTAATTTATGATTGGGTGTTTGCAGCTTCTCCTGATTAAAAAAGATCTCACCGCTGGTCGGCTGCTGTAAGCCGGCCAAAACTTCAAGAAGCGTACTTTTGCCGCAGCCACTTGGTCCCAGGATACACAGAAACTCTCCGTCCCGGATGGTTAAATTAATTTCCTCTAAACTCTTGGTTGCAGAAGGGCCGGGATATACCTTGGAAACTTGCCTGATAACAAACTCAGCCATATTGTTCTCCTCTGCTAGGTTATTTTTGTGGAATAAACCTTACATCCAAAATCTTACTAAGATCGTAAATCTTCTCCTGGAAGCCTTGTTCAAGTTGGATCCTCTGTGTATCATTCAGGGAGTCTGCATTGACAGCAGGATTGTTTTCCCATAAAACACTTTCTCTTTTTAATGCATCTGCCAATACAGCCCTGTCGATTTTGACACTTTTCATCGCATAATCTAAATACTCATCCTGATGATTCTTTGCATATTCCTGTGATTTTAAATAAGCACGAATCATTTTTTCTACTAATTCAGGCTGCTTATTGATAAATTGACTGCTGGCGGTCAGCACACCGGTATGAAAAGTTGGAAGATAATCCCAGCCCCTGGCCAAAAGATGTGCTTTACCTGTAGTTTCGCCCAAAGTTACAAATGGCTCATGAATAATGGTGGCATCCACTTGACCTGACTCCAAGCTGGCAAACGCCTGATTATGACTGCCGTTGGCAATAAAGGTCACATCATTTGGGGTCAGACCATGTTTTTGCAAAATGACCCGGGTATATACTTCCAGGCCTGTACCAAAACCGGAGATGCCTATCTTCTTGCCCCTGAGATCTTCAATCTTCTTAATTTCCGGCTTACTGATCAGATAAAAAGGTCCTTTGGTTCTAAATGCCGAAGCAACAATTTTAACCGGGGCCCCCCGGCCGGCAGCAATAATGGCATTAGTAGTCGGCGAATCGGCAAAATCAACATCCCCGCTGGCCAGCCCGGAAATGGAATCTTTCATCTCAATAAGTTCAACATCGATCCCTTCTTCGGCAAAAAAACCTTTATCCTTACCCATACGCGCCGCTAAGCCGTTTAACCCTGTATAGGGAGCGTATCTCACTTTAACCAGGGCCGGTTTACTGTCTGTAGGCGCTTCAGCCGGCTTCACCTGGCCGCCGCAGCCGCTCACCAGCACCATTATGAGTAAACTCGCTAAACCAAGCAATAGACCCCGATATTTAATAAACTCTGTCATTGTTTGCATCTCCTTTAGTTTCATAATGATTTCCATTTTAAAAACACTTTTTTCTCCAGAAAATCAATAGCGGCAATGATCAATACCGAAACAACGGTAACGATAACAATAATGGCAAAAACCTGAGCCGTATTATATAGTTGGGTGGCTTTCACCAGAATATTGCCCAATCCTTCCTTAGAGGCTAACATCTCACCAAACAAAGCGCCTACCAGACCTGTACCGGCAGCCACCCTCATACCGGCAAAAATAGTGGGCATTGCCGAGGGTAAAATAACCTTTTTGATAATTTGGCTTTGTGTGGCTCCCAGTACGCGCGCCACCTTAATATGATTTTCCGCCGTATGTTTTATGCCGGTAATGGTATTGAACAATATCGGAAAAAAACTAAAAACAAAAACAACAACCATCTTATTTACCATGCCAATGCCCAGCCACAAAGTCATCAGCGGAATGATGGTAACCTTGGGTATAGCCATCAGCGCTGATAAAAACGGTTTAAAGAAACTCTCGGCGTAAGGGGTTAACACCAAAAACAACCCAATGCCGACAGCCAAAATCGTCGCTGCAGCGTAACCAAATACAAATTCGGTTAACGTAACAGATAGATGAGTAAAAATCAGATTTTGTTGAAATAAACCGCTAAATTCACCGATAACCTGCGATGGTGGTGCCAAATACAGATTACTCACCATACCTCGCTGGACAATAAACTCACTGATTACCAGCAACACCGTTAACAGCATGGCTTGGCCGGAAATAAGCTTCCAGGCGGAAATGCCTTTACTCATATCTATCCTCCTTTACCGGCAACTTTATTTCACTGCCGTCTATTTCTTTGTCCTTTATGTTACCGGTAACATAAAGGACAAAGTTTAACTCTCGGCTGCCACGGTCGATGCCCTGACAAGCATTTCTCCTTTTAAACTGATTTCACTAAAGGAGCTTCCTGGCGAACAATCATTAATACGCAAGAATAAAA
>JAQSXM010000123.1 GCA_029256645.1 Sporomusa sp.
CCCAGGGATGGTACTGCTGTCAGTATCCAGCTCATAACAATCTTGACAACAGCCGAAATAGCCATATTAATAACCGGTATTGCAGTATGACCCAAGCCCTGCAATACACCGGTTGTTACCTGGTGTATGCCGAGAAGAAAGATTCCTACGGACAAGATGGCGATAGATACACCGGCATTAGGTGTGCCATACAGCATCAGTGAGATGGGGGTAGCCAATAGTGACATACCAACGAAGCTGGGAATTGTGATTAGGTTGGAAATGCGCATGGCAGTTGCAGTGCGCTGATAAATCCGCTGCTTATTGCCCAGAGTGTACGCTTCCGACACCGCAGGCACCAGGCTGGCAGCCAGCGAAGCCGTCAGGATTGTCGCCAGGTTAACAAGCGGTACAGCCATACCCGTAAGATACCCGAATAGTTCGGTCGCCTGCTCTACCGTATGTCCGGCCACTTCCAGCCTGGCCGGAACAATCAAGAGGTCAATATTGGATACGACCGGCAACATGATGTTAGCAAGCGACACCGGCAGTGCCAGTTTTACAATCCGTCCAACAATACTCAGACTAGATTCCTGGGTGATCTGCGGCTGGGTTTCCATCTGATGCTTAAATCCCGGTTTATGCCGCCAGTAAAAGTATAAGAGTACCAAGAGTCCCGCAGCAGCGCCGGGACCTGCGCCAAAGCTAGCTCCGGCAGCAGCGAATTCCAGGCCCCGCGGCAGCAGGATATAGGCAAAAGCAATCATTGTTACAACCCGTATCAGCTGTTCAAATATCTGAGAAACAGCTGTTGGCGTCATCAGCTGCAAACCCTGAAAGTATCCACGATAGCTTGATAATACGGTAACAAAAAATATAGCCGGCGCTAACGCGGCAATGGCATAATACGCTCTGTGGTCACGGACAAAGTTATGTTCAATCAACCAGCCGGCACCGTAATATAACAAAAAAGTAAAGAACAGTCCGGTAGCAGCCAATACCCCCAATGAAATGCGAAATACATGGTTGGCCCCACGGTAGTCGTTACGGGCAATTTTTTCGGCCACAATAATTGAAATGGCTACTGGAATACCGGCTGATGAAACGCTAAGCGCCAGTAAATAAATTGGATAAGCCATCTGATACAGGCCTACCCCTTCACCACCCAGAAGGCGGGATAACAGAATCCGGTTAACTGATCCAATAATCTTAACAACAATACCAGCCACAGTCAGAATAAGCGCGCCTTTTAAAAATGTATCTTTACTCAAACGAGTCATTCCTCTCCAAAATTTGGCCTGTTTTAGCCACTTTTACTATTATAACAAAATCTTACCAGCAATAAAACACTATATGCATCGCGTATAATTTAAATCGCTTATAATTGCAGTTTTTATTTTACAGCAACAATCGCGTGGGCATTATTTCAACTTTTTTCTACTATACCGCTATAAGGTAATATAAAAGTAGCGAACTTAACAGTAATTGTTAGTGTCCGCTACTTGCCGTTTAAAATGCTGTGAAAATGTTATTGAGCCATTTGTTTTGCCAGGAATCCTGCTGCTGTTTCGGCTAGTTTGACCTCCATATCCGCCATTTGAGCGCCAGGTTCTTTGGAGCAGATAATAACGGCTCCGATTGCATCGCCTTCAACAATAATAGGAGCAATAACTTCAGCAGTAAATTTGCAGGTCTCATCGTCCTCACATTGGGAGGCGCAACCTTTGCAATGCTTGTATTCGCCTGGATTGCTGATTAGAGCGGTTTTACGCTCCTCCATTACTTTTTCAACAGCCGGGCCGAGAGGTTTGCTTAAGAACTCCTTTTTGGAGGCGCCAGCGACAGCTACTACGTTGTCGCGGTCAGCGATTAAAACAATATGACCAATGGCTTCAAACAGTGAGTCTGCATATTCTTTAGCAAAGTCCCCTAGTTCGCCTACCGGAGAATATTTCTTGAGTATTACCTCACCCTCACGATCTACATATATCTCCAGCGGGTCCCCTTCACGGATTCTGAGAGTTCGTCTAATTTCTTTCGGTATTACAACTCGGCCTAAATCATCAATTCTACGTACAATTCCGGTTGCTTTCACCAGTATCCCCCTTTCTACAGCTTTAGCCAAGCTTAGCTAGATTGAACCTACTAAAACGGGTTGGTCGATATCAAACTTTGAGTAGCGAATACATCAGGCATTACTGTTAGCAATATCCTAATCATTCATTGATAGTAGTATATATCCAGCAAGTGCGTTTTATTCATTTTTCTGGCTTAAGCTATCAGGGTTTAAGTTGACATTTTTTCCATATCTGTTAATACCGAGAATAACCTGGTTAATGCCTCTATAAGTGGCATTGTAAGCCGTGAAGTCATCAGTCGCATTGTCTCAGGCGGTCCGGGAACAAAGGCAAGTTTACCGGGAAAAATGTTTTTAGCGTTCATTAAACCACCTTCAGCCACATTTGGGGTATCGCCAAATACAACCTCTACCCGCCCGCCCCGCTCGGCAATCGAGCGGACACCGATACGGCGCGCCATATTCTTAATCCTGGCAACACCCAAAAGGTTGGTTACAGGCAGTGGCGGCTCCCCAAACCGATCAATCAGTTCATCAATCAATTCGGTTAAATGCGATTCCTGGCGCACAGCGGCAATCCGCTGGTATATCTCAATCTTATGCATGGCATCGCTAATATAGTCACCAGTAAGATAGGCATCAATATTGAGTTCGATCGTTGGTTCAGGCAACGGTAAAATTGGATTTCCCGTCCTTAATTCTTCAACTGCTTCATCCAGCAGGCGGCAATACATTTCAAACCCGACACTGACAATATGCCCATGTTGTTCCCGGCCTAAAATATTACCGGCACCCCTGATTTCAAGATCACGCATGGCAATTTTAAAACCTGAGCCCAGCTCGGCAAATTCTTTGATGGCCTGCAACCGCTTTTCGGCAACCTCGGTAAGAACTTTATCCCGCCGATAGGTAAAGTAGGCATAAGCCATACGATGCGATCGGCCAACACGCCCCCGCATCTGATATAATTGCGACAAACCAAAGTGGTCGGCATCATATACGATAATCGTATTGGCATTAGGTACATCCAGGCCGTTTTCAATAATGCTTGTGCAAATAAGCACATCGTCGCGATTTTCATAAAAATCCAGCATGACCTGTTCTAACAGCTCCTCCGGCATCTGACCGTGGCCTGTTTTTATCGTAGCATCAGGCAAAATCTCGGTTAATCGCTGGCGTACCTTATCAATGGTCTGCACCCGGTTGTAAACAAAATACACCTGACCACCGCGCTTTAACTCACGAACTATTGCCTCCCGGATAATTTCTTCGTTATATTCTACAACATAGCTTTGCACCGGAAAACGGTCTTCAGGCGGCGTCTCAATAATACTCATATCGCGGGCGCCAACCAGCGACATATGCAGGGTACGCGGTATCGGGGTGGCACTTAGGGTAAGCACATCAAGGTTTGCCCTGAGCCGTTTCATCTTTTCCTTTTGGGCTACGCCAAACCGCTGTTCTTCATCAACGATCAGTAGTCCAAGGTCTTTAAACTCTACATCTGCCTGCAAAATGCGATGGGTGCCAATAAGCACATCAATTTGCCCGAGTGCAAGCTTTTGTAGTGTTGCCTTTTGTTCTCTGGCGCTCCGGAACCGGCTGACAACATCAACTACCGGGCCAAAACCGGCAAACCGCGCGCTAAAAGTCTGATAATGCTGCTGTGCCAGAACAGTGGTAGGCACCAATACAGCCACCTGCTTGCCACTCATGACAGCTTTGAAAGCAGCACGTATCGCCACCTCGGTCTTGCCAAAGCCGACATCACCACATAACAGCCGGTCCATGGGACGCGGCTGTTCCATATCGTGTGTCACTTCAGTAATGGCCTGCAGCTGATCTGGCGTTTCCTCATAAGGAAATGCATCCTCGAACTCCCGCTGCCATGGGGTGTCAGGACCAAAAGCATGCCCTACCTGCAGTTGACGCTGGGCATAGAGTTCAATCAGCTCTTTGGCCATGTCGGCCACAGCAGCTTTAGCCTTGGTTTTCACCTTGAGCCAGTCGCTGCCACCCATTTTGCTCAGGCGAGGCACTTCACCTTCAGCACCAATATATTTTTGTAAAAGCCCAACCTGATCTGTTGGCACATAAAGCTTGTCGTCACCAGCGTAGCGGATATGGAGATAGTCTTTATGAACCCCGCCGACCTCCAGTGTTTCAACCCCAACATATTTGCCAATGCCATGGTTAATATGGACAACATAATCCCCAAGATTTATATCGCGAAAATAGGTAATCTGCTGCTCTTTGCCAACGCGTGGCCGGCGCTTTTTCTTCTGACGGCCAAAGATATCCAATTCGGTTAAAACAACCAGCTTAGCCTGTGGCAGTTCAAACCCGCCTGACAAGGCACCTGTCGACACAACAACAGCACCGGGGATCAACGGCATATGCCCCTCTTGGGCCATGATTGCGGTAATCCCTTCATCAGTCAGATTCTGTTGAATATTTGCCGCCTTATCACGGCTAGTCATAAATAATACGATATTGTGCTTTTTATCCTGCCAGTTTTTTATTTCGTCAATCAGCAGATCAATCTGGCGATGGAACGGCGCAATGCCTTTAGCGGTAATACTAATGATCGCCGTGGGCTGAGTGCCCGGTATCTTCTGCAGCAGCAAGGATAAATAGACCACCGTATACGCCTGACAGGCAGCCGCCAGCTCAGTCCAACCAAAAACCCGGCGTTTAATATCCGGGTTTTCTTTGACTATCTTAGTCATCTGCTCTCTGATTCGCGCCGGTTCGTCCAGTACAAGGCAGGACTCCTGCGGCAAATAGGACACAAACACTGCCGGTTTACCACTATGTTCAGGCTCAGTAAGGGGCATAATATCAGCTAACACCAGGTCTGTTACCGAACGCTGGCTGGCTGGGTCAAACTCCCGCAGTGAGTCAACCTCGTCACCAAATAGCTCTAACCGGAGCGGCTGACTCCGGTTAACAGCAAAAATATCAATAATACCACCGCGAATGCTAAACTGACCCGCGCTGTCCACCTGGTCAACCCGTTCATAGCCGAATTCGACCAGCGAACCGATAAGTTCCTCACGGCTTACCACACTGCCATTGTTTATCGTAATACGGCTGTTTAGAAACTCTTGCTTTGGCAATACCCGCTGCATTGCGGCTTCTGCAGTTGCCAAAACAATAATCTTTTCCCCCCTGGCCATCCGGCTTAAGACATCCATGCGCCTTGCTGCCAACTCAACGCTCTTGGCAGCTGCCGCGAAGGTAACAATATCAATTGCCGGCAATTCTAATACCGGCACCTGGGGTAAGAGGGCTGCAAAATCAGCTCGCAGCATCTCAACAGCATCGTGACTGGCAGATATTATGATTGTCGGCCGGGGGAAACTCTGAAATGCCGCTGCCATAAGTACGCTTTTTTGTGCACCTGTCACACCATAAATTACACTCTGATCACCTACCGCCCCAAAGGCGGCTTGAGCCGCTATAAGCTGCTTATCCTCATGCAAAGCCGCAAATAGCGTCAGCATTGTTTTCTCTCCCATACAAGTACCTCTCACTAGTTACAGGTAGTACCAAAAGGGCTTTAGCCTAGGCTAAAGCCCTATATTATATGTGCTTAAATTTTTAATGAATATATCCTTTGTTAATAGCCGGCATACCAAATGCAACATTGTCGTCAATTCCCATTGAAGTTATGCAGAAGTCGCACAACGACTTGACATGAATGGTATTTTGCTCCACATCAGTTTTAATTATATCTTGACGCTCCTGAGCAGTCAAGCAGTCAAACCCAAACTTAACTTCATCGACTTGATCTACTTCTAATGTATCGATATGTTCACCACAATATTCACAAGTATAGAAAATTTTCATGAGATTTCCCTTCTTTCATAAGTTTTTGTCCGCATTATTGGCCAGTAATCTGACAACGGTTACGTTGTAAGCTACATGCAATAATATACCGGCAGACAACCCTAACCATATACTGCCTGTCATCATCAGAATACCGGCAGTCACGATTCCGAAGAGACTATGTCCGGCAATACTTAAAAACGGAGCTGTCAAATGCTTACTACCATCTTGAATCCAATCATAGATGGCCTCAATTAATCCAAAAAGCACATGCACCATAATAATGGCGGTTCCCAGATAGTAAGCTAACAACGTTTTTGCCGCCTCCTCAACAACCGGCCCCAGACTAATAACACTTATCGGCCCAATATACCGCATAAACAGCCTGTTTATGAGAAAGCTTAGGCTGGCCATCAATGCTGCAATTACATATTCCATAGTTAATCCTCACAAAACCCGGCTATTGAGATGGTATAATTATTATTCCCCGAAAAAATAGTCGTGTATACTGAATCTATTCTGATAGTATTTTTTTGCTTTATTAGCAATATACGACAGGAGAAAGTCGTTTATATGGCGAATTTATTAGCAATAATTGAATACAGATTTTGGAGGGATCATCTTGCAAACATCTTGGAACAAATTACTCCGGCTGGCAGTGTTGACTGTGGCCGTTATTGGGTGCCTGCCGTCAATCACCCTGGCGGCTCCAAAACAACCTACCCCGCCACCTGCCCCTGTTAAAGTAACCGTACTTGCAACAGCGGGGCTAAACGGCCATATTATGAACTGGGATTATGATCTTCCCAAAACTGCCGATTTTGGTCTTGTTAAGATTTCCAGTTTAGTAAAGAAAGAACGTCAGGCAAACCCCTACACCCTCTTGGTTGATGGCGGCAATATGCTCACAGGAACGCCCCTAACCCGCTTATTTGCCAATGAACCGTCCAAACTTCCTAATCCGATGATTGCCACGTATAACTATCTTGGTTATGACGCAGTTGTGCTTGGTGAGGGTGAGTTTGCCTATGGATCTGACTACTTGTCCAAAGCGCTCACTACTGCTAAGTTTCCGGTACTGTCTGCTAACGCTCATAGTTCCAACAAGATTTGGGCCACAATCAAACCCTATGCCATCAAAGAATTTGAGGTAGGGAAAGATAAGAAGAAGGAAAAAATCCGTATTGGCATTATCGGCTTAACAACTGCCGACCCTGACAACAATCCATCGAATTATGCCGGACTTACCTTCGCGGATCAGACAGCCGCGCTTAATGCTACGGTTAAGACACTGCATAATAGAGTGGATGCTATAATTGTCGTAAAAAATAACGGCCTGGAGATTAACGGCACTATGGCCGCCTCCCCCGGCAAATTCGGCAGCAGCTTAAGCCGGACTGAGCTTACCTTTGAAAAGGTAGGAAAAAAATGGCAGCTTAAACAATCGGAGACGGCTACCCTGTACTCGGTAATTGCGCCTGTTGATAAAGCTATGGCGGACTTCGCGTGGCCATATCATGATGCTACGCTGCAACACTTAGGCAAACGTCCATAGCACCCCACCTGCTTTGTTGTCAGTCCGGGCGCTTGCTTGCGTACTTCCCAGTACGCCGCGCTTCACGTCCTCCTTCCGCCTCGCATCTGGGGCACTCTGAACATTTGCGGCGCAACTCATATTTCAAAAAATAGTGAACTCGTTTCAGCAGAGCTGAAACATTGGGGAATCAGTTGGAGAGTCTACTTCAATCTGATTAGACGCCGCCTATAGAGGCGGGAGTCTTGACTCAGTGTATAGAAAAAAGAGATTGCCACGCGTCTTAAGACGTGGCAATCTCTTTTCTTATGGCAGAAATCCCATTGGATCAACCGGCTGGCCATCTTTTTGAACCTCAAAATGCAAATGTGGCCCGGTTGAATCGCCGGTGTTACCCATTGAGGCAATTCGTTGGCCGGCGCGCACGTATTGGCCTCTTTCAACAAAGTAATTGTCAAGATGACCATATAAACTTACATAGCCACCGCCATGATCGATCATAACCGCATAGCCATAACCGCCTCGCCATCCAGCCCAAATAACCCGGCCGGCCCGTGCAGACATAACATGGGTACCAATATCATTGGCAATATCAACACCGGCGTGCAAGCGCCCCCAGCGCCACCCAAACGGCGAGGAGATTTCGCCTTTTGTCGGCCAAATAAACCGGCTGGCAGAAGCCCGCGCAACCGCGGTATCGGCTCTGCCCCAGCGAGCGCCGGGAATAAACAGTTTTTCGCCAACGGCGACATCATTACTGTTCTTAGCATTGGCCGATTTAATGGTTTCTACCTGTACGCCATATGTATGAGCAATCTCCCACAAAGTATCACCAGTATCCACTTGGTAAACAACGCCCTTATTAGGCAAAATGACCAACTCATCACCCGGATGGATAAGATCGCTTACGCCAGGGTTCGCTGCCATAAGTGTCTCAAGGTCAATACCGTAATGCTGCGCGATATCGATCAAGGTGTCACCAGAAACAACAACAT
>JAQSXM010000124.1 GCA_029256645.1 Sporomusa sp.
TTCATTTTACGGTATAGCGTATTCCGCGAAACCCCCATATCGCGCGCTGTCATACTGACATTACCGCCGTGATTATACAGTAACTCAAGGATTTCTTGTTTCTCATTTTCATCCAGTACCCGCCGGCGCTGCTCACGCCGGCAAAAGGATTCAACAATATTAGCCGCAGGAAAATGCAGTCGCTCACGGCCTAGGCTGGTGCTGATGTTAGCAGTCTTGCAGTTGCATATCTCCTGTGGCAGATTGGCTAAAGTTACTGTTTGGCCTTCTGTCAGGCTGACGATCCGTTCTACCACATTCTGCAGCTCACGAACATTACCAGGCCAACCATATCGTACAATTCGCTCGGTGACCTCCGGACTAACGACAAATCTCCGGCAGTGTTTATCCTGTTTGTCTAAAAAATAGTTAAACAGGGCCACTATATCATCTGACCGCTCCCGTAGTGGCGGTATTGTAATGGATATAACATCAAGCCGGTAATATAAATCTTTGCGGAAAGTTCCTTTCTCCACTTCCTTCATTAAGCATTTATTGGTGGCACAAATTACCCTGACATCGACAGGAATTACCTTGTCACAGCCAATCCTGATTACCCTGCGCTCTTGCAAAACCCGTAATAGGGCCACTTGCTGTTCAAGTGGCATATCACCGATCTCGTCCAAAAACAAGGTGCCACCACAGGCAAGCTCAAATTTTCCCGGTTTTCCACCACGTTTGGCCCCAGTGAAAGCACCTTCCGCATAGCCGAACAGCTCACTCCCAATCAACTCACGGGGTATTGCCCCACAGTTTACTGCAATAAATGGCCCGGCTTGACGGTTACTCCGGTTGTGAATGGCCTGGGCGAATATCTCTTTTCCGGTACCGCTTTCCCCTTGCAGCAATACATTCGACATAGTGGTAGCAGCAAGAGATGCTACCCTGACGGCTTCCAGCAGGGATTTACTCCCGCCAATTATGTCACTAAACTGCAAAGTCCCGTAATGCCCGCTGAACCGGTTTACCAGGCTTTGAATCTGTTTGATGGGACGCAAAATAATAACCCCGCCGGTTACTGTCCCTTGCGCATCGGTAACCGTTTCGCCTGAGGCCAGGCAATGAATCAGCCCCTGACTGGTATCCAGCATAATTTCCACTTCAGCACACGCTTCTTTACGTTTTAGCATTTTTTCAATAAGCGCGTTTTTAGTCCCTAAAATACTCTCTACTTGAATTCCTGGTTTCACCTCAGTTTTATTTAGACCAGAGCCCAAAATCTGTTTTGCTACCGGATTTAGTTCACTAATTACACCAAATTTATCAACTAATATCACACCATCTGACATCGTATTGAAGATATTGGTAAGACGATTATTAATTACGCTTAATTCATTGTTCTTTTTCTGAATACTAATTTGAGCCATGATTGCCTCCGCTGCTGCCACAACCATGCCCAAGGTATGAAGGTGGGCAGCCGTTGCCGCCCCGGAAACATCCAGGATTCCCAGAACCTCGCCATGTGCATCAAGAATCGGGGCCGCAGAGCAGGTCAACGAGTGATGTTCAAAACAGTAATGTTCCGAACCTGATACCTGAATAGGTTTTTTTATAACCAATGCGGTCCCAATTGCGTTTGTACCTACTTGCGATTCACTCCAGCTGGCACCGCGAAAAAAACTTACTGTCATCGGATTAGTTAATGCATCCTCATCACCAAACAATTCCATAATATACCCACGCCTGTCTGTTAACACCACAACAAAACCGGACCCTTCGACTACCTCATACAGATTGGTCATAAATGGTTTAGCAATGTTAATAAGCTCCCGGTTTTCCCTTAGCATCACCCGCAGACTGATACTGTCAAGCTGCGAATGAATACAGAGATCATTAGGATTAACCCGGACATGGCGACATCGCATCCATGAGTCGAGAATTTCGGTTCTAATGGAATAATCATAGGCTTTGTCGGTATTAGGAATAGCCGTGGTAA
Organism: Sporomusa sp.; assembly: GCA_029256645.1. The sequence goes on from JAQSXM010000124.1 coordinate 1,976, forward strand.
ATTGTTGCCAAGCGTCAGAAATGTAATTAGTACTGGTTTCGACATAAAAACTCATATACTCACCTGCCTGTTCTTGATATTTTGATTCCAGGTTACTTTTGACTAGCGTGAGCGAGTAAACCCATAGCAACAAAAAACAGAGTCCGCCCAAAGAAGCGAGCACCCTGTCCTCATAATAGGTAGCACATACTCCTTTCTTATCGGGAGGCCTACCAGTTTCCCGGCTAAAACCATCGATCTGATTATCATATTTTTGATTAGATAATCAGGTCGGAGTGACTAAATATTCAATTTATTCTAAATACATTTATTCGTTATCAATTCAAAAAATCCTGCTCCTCAGCAGAATAATTTCCATAAATGGAAAAACGCTACAGTTTCACTGTAGCGCGAATATCCTTATCCATATATACAGTTTCAAGCTCATCTGTATTTTCCTGTCGGATCAGAAAGCCTTGACTGAGCCAAAACGGATAGCCGCCAGGCAGAAATTTGTGAGTGTGAAGACAAATAGTCTGGTACCCCTGTGCCCGGCAATATTCTCCGATGGCAGCTACCAGCTGGCAGGCAATCCCCTGGCGGCGCAGCGAGCTTTTTACATAACAACGTGATAGCTCCGCTGTAACCCGGATATCATAACACCCCTCTACGGCGGCAATCCGATCATCATATGGCCTGATGGCCACAGTTCCGACCACTGTACCGTTGACATCAAAAGCAGCAAATAAGGCTGCATTCTCCGGTAAAATATAAGCTTCTTCCATATGTGCCAAATCCCAGCGATCAGCTACACCGGTTATACTGGGGTATACTTCATACAACATAGGAATAATAAAATCAAGTGTCGGCCCGATATCAGCCGGGGTAATCCTACGGATGCACCAATCATTATACTTAATCTCCATAATCAACCTTCTCCCTATTTTAAGATTCTCAGCTTGCGTCACCTAAACAAACCCGGGGGTGTTGTTAGCTTGAACTCCCTACCGGTTGAGCAGGCAGCACAGCAGCTAAAAGCGCCTGAGACACCGGGTGGGTAAGACAGTTGATATCATCTATATTGTCCAGCCTCTCCACAACCTCACCTAAACACATAACGGCCAGCCGGTCGGCCAAATGGGCTACTGCCGCAAGGTCATGTGAAATGAAAATATATGACATGTTGAGCTCATCCCGCAAATCAGACAATAAATCAAGGATCTGAGCCTGTACTAATACATCCAGGCTGCTGACTGCCTCATCAAGGACAATCAGCTTCGGCCGCAATGAAATTGCTCTGGCAATACATACCCGCTGCAGCTGCCCGCCGCTGAATTGATGCGGGTACTTAGAAGCATCCTCCGCCTTAAGCCCGACAAGCTCTAATAACTCCCCCACTACCCGAAGCTCGTCGCGGAGGTTTAAGCGGGCAAAATTGTTTAGCGGTTCAGCAATACTCGCCCCGGCAGTTCTGCGCGGATTTACCGAACTAAAGCAGTCTTGGAATACTACCTGCAGATCGCGGCGCACTTCCCTGATGGCCGTTTTATCCTTACCATATAAATTAACCCCTTGAAAAAGCACTTCCCCACAATCGGGCTTCTCAATTCCCAGAATAATTCGGCCCAGAGTGCTCTTACCAGAGCCACTTTCTCCGACAAGACCAAGACACTCCCTTGCCGCCAGGGAAAGGGTTATTTGCTTATTCGCCTGAACCTTCCTTCCCTGCTTGAAGATGCCACCACCATGAAAGTGCTTACTGACTCCCCGTAATTCAAGCAGTGGTTGGGTTACTGCCATTAAACAACCCCCATTTGAGCACCGTTTATGTCCAGACAGCGCACCCAGTGCCCGCTGGAATTAGCCGTCACTTGCTTCGGAAATGTTATACGGCAAACCGGACTAACCCGGGGACAGCGTCCGGAGAAACCGCAGCCGGAGGCTGAAGAACTCGCCTCAATCGCCGCTGCCGGTAGCAGGGACAGGCGTTTTCGGCGCGGTAAGCCAATACGGTTCCGTGCATTCATCAGTGACTGGGTATAAGGATGAAGAGGCTGGGCAAATAGTTCGCTAACAGATGCTTGTTCAACAATTTGCCCACCAAACATAACAGCTACTGAATCAGCCAAACGGGCAATGACCCCCAGGTCATGTGAGATTAGCAGAATACTTGTACCAAACTCACGCCTGACTTCAGCCAAAAGGTCAAGAATCTGAACCTGCGCGGTAGCATCCAAAGCAGTGGTTGGTTCATCAGCAATAATAAGATCCGGTTGCTGCGCCAAAGCAATGGCAATAATAACGCGCTGCAGCATACCACCGCTTAATTCAAAAGGGTATTGCCTTAGCAATAATCTGGCCTCCGGCAGCCCCACTCTTTCCAGATATTCTATCGCAGCCACCTGGGCAGCCCGGGTGTCAGTTTTACCGTGGGCGAGCAGAGTCTCGATAAAGTGATCACCAATTGTACGAATGGCATCAAAGGCACTCATCGGATTCTGCATGATTAGCGCAATTCTATCACCGCGAAGTTCCCGCCATTTTGCAGTTGCCAGGCCATCAAGACTTGTCCCGGCAAGCCGTATATGGCCACCTGTCTGTGATATGCCTGCAGGCAAGAGATTTAAAATTGACAGGCAGGTCAGTGTTTTACCACAGCCGCTTTCGCCTACCAACCCAAAAACTTCACCCTGTTCTATCTGAAAGCTAAGTTGTTGCAGTACAGGCATAACCGTTTCTTTGCGTTTAATAATAACCTCCAGGCCTTCTACCGCAAGCAGTGGTTGCTTCGTCATACACTGTTCCGCCCTCTCTTATCGTTTTTCCATAGGGTCAATCATGTCCCGTAAGGCGTCACCCAGGAGATTAAAAGCCATTACTACACTCAAAATCATAAAACCCGGATAGGCCATCAGCGAGGGATATCCCCGCAAAAATTGGCGGCCGTCATTAATCATAGCCCCCCACTCCGGTGTGGGCGGTTGAATCCCTAAGCCTAAAAAGGACATCCCGGCAATATGTAAGATAACCCAGCCAACATCAAGGGTAGCAAGCACCGCAATCTGGGGAAGAATATTCGGTAAAACATGCTTGGCAATAATCATGGATTGTGACGTTCCGGCAACTTTAGCAGCCAGAACATAATTTCTTTCCTTCAGACTGAGTACCATACCCCGAATCATTCTGGCATACCAGGCCCATTGGGAAAGAGCCATAGCCAGGACTACGTTGGGTAAACCGGGCCCCATTACCCCAACTAAAGCTAATGCCAGGATAAGACTGGGAAATGCCAAAAATATATCACATATCCGCATAATAATAGCATCAACCCTGCCGCCGGCATAACCTGACACGGCCCCTACCACAGTGCTAATTGCAAGAGTTACTGACATAACAGCAAAGGCTGCCCCCAGTGAAACTCTGGCGCCGTAAATAAGGCGGGATAACATACAGCGACCAAGGTGGTCAGTCCCTAGAGGATACTCCGCATCAGGCAGCATCAATTTTCGTTCTAAAGACACATCGTTTGGATCATGTGGTGCTATAGACGGTGCAAAAATAGCCAAAAAGATATTAAACACTATAATCAGCAGGCCAAACACCACTAGACTGCGTTTTATCTCAAGTTTCTGAAAAAACGCTGCTGCCATTGTGTTCATGATGACTCCCCTTTCAGGCGAATCCGCGGGTCAAGCCAGGCATAGGCAATATCAACAAGCAGGTTCGCTATTACAAAAACTACAGCCATCATTAGTACAAAGCACTGTACAACCGGATAATCCCGGTTCAAAATAGCGGACACGCAAAACCGGCCAATCCCTGGCCAGGCAAACACACTCTCCACAATTACTGAGCCGGACAGTAAATGCCCGATACTCATCCCAAGTGCGGTCACAACAGGCAGCATGGCGTTTTTTAGTACATGCCGGCCAATAATCCAGCTTTCTTTTAGCCCCCTGGCCCTGGCATACAGAACAAACGGCTGATCCAGGTTCTCCAGCATGCTTGTTCTCAGAAGCCTGATATAGGTGGCAATATAGCTAAATGAGAGCGTTATCGCTGGAAGAATGAAATGCTCCCACGAGCCCCGCCCCAAAGTCGGCACAAGGTCAAGTTTAAGTGCAAAGAAATACATCAACATAAAACCAAGCCAAAAATTGGGCATAGCCGCACTGGTAAAGGCAATTAACCGGCAGAAATTATCAAACCAGCCGTCTTTGTACAGTGCTGAAAAAATGCCCATCGGAATACTAATGATAAGTGTAAAAAGTAATGATACACCGGCTAATTGAGCGGTCGCCGGCAGCAAGAACATCATTTCGTCCCACACAGGTCTATGTGTGGCATATGATTTACCAAAGTCAAGCGTGAGTGCCTTTACCAGCCACTCCCCATACTGGACAACAAGCGGGCGGTCAAGGCCAAATTCCTCCCTGACTGCTGCTACTGCAGCCTCTGTCGGCGGGATCTGGGAGAGTCTCAAATACGCCTCCGCCGGATCACCCGGCGTGAGGCGTAATATGAGAAACGTAATAATTGAGATACCCACCAGTACCGGGATTAGGCTAAGCAGGCGTTTGACAATATAATCAAACATGCTGCCTACCTCAATTCTAAATAATTTACTGGATATCGATGTTTCCGAAAGGAATCTCATACTGACTTCCCATAAAGGTAACGCCAGTCACATTTTTAGGATAGACAGCAAGATTGGCCAGGTAAGACAGCGGTAAATATACGGCCTGTTCATGAAGCGTTGTGAAGATATGTTTGTACAACTCCTGCCGCTTGGTTTCATCGGTGCTAACCAGTACTTCTGTAGCCAGCTTATCAATCTCAGCCTTCATAGGAAGGCCTAGTTGGGCCTGATAATCAGCATGAGCCGGCTCGCGCATCGATCCCACCAGGGAATGCGGGTCATAGGGCGCGCCCCAGGTATCGCCATAAATAATATTAAAGTTTCCGTCTTTTTGCCGTTGATCAAGCGCCCCCTGTTCCTCGCCAGTAAGTTTAACCTTTACCCCAATCTTCTTAAGGTCGCCCTGAAGCACTTCGGCGACAGACTTTTGGATGGCATTCGTGCTTTCAAAACAGAATTCCAGTTCAAGTGGTTGTCCGTCTTTTTCGCGGAATTCCTTGCCTTGGACTACTCTCCAGCCAGCTTCGTCCAGCAGCGCTTTTGCTTTATCTTCACTATATTCATAAGGTTTTAAACCTAGATTACAGTAGGGGAAGTTTGTGGCAAGCAGGGTATCGGCCTTATGCTCAGTGCCAAAGAGGACACCCTTAACAAAGGCATCTTTGTTAAAAGCATGCTGCAGGGCTTGCCGGACTTTGAGCTCTTTAGTCACGCCTTTGTTAGTATTGATGGCTAGGACCCGGGTTGCCAGCGGCTCAGACAGCTTGGTTTCATATTTGCCGGAAGCCTGCAGTTGTTTGAAAGCATCCAGACTAATACTGCCATTGCCATAGAGCAGATTAAGCTCCTTCTTTTCAAACGCAACAACGCGGGATTCACTGTCAGGAATTATTTTTACTACTAATTTATCGACCTTGGGCTTTGTTCCCCAGTAATGCTCATTGCGAACAAATACCGCCACTTCGCCTTGTTTATATTCACTTAGCACCCAGGGGCCTGTACCAACCGGCTTTTTGATGCCCTCGCCCGTATTGCCGTTATCAGGAAAGGCCGAAGGTGCCAGAAAGCGAATAGGGCGGATTAGTGCTAACTCCTGCAACACAGGATAATACGCATCTTTAAGCACAAGCTTGAAGGTATTGTCATTAATAACCTGTGTTTCTTTGATTTGTCGAATAAATGCCAGCCAGTCATGACGTTTATTGTTAGCCAGTACTGCATCAAAATTCTTCTTGACAGCCGCCGCATTAAAGACAGTGCCATCAGAGAACTTTACGTCTTTTCGCAGTTTAAATACATACTCTTTACCATCTGGAGAGATTGTCCAGCTTTCAGCCAACCAGGGAACAATTTTCCCCGAATCACTGTATTGGACTAAGGACTCATACACTAAGGCTTGCGCAAACATCTGATTAGGATTATACATATGCGGGTTTAAAGCGCCAATATCTTTCGCCCAGGAAAAATTCAATACCTTTTCTTTGGCCGGAGTCTGGCCTGTCTGCGCCCCACAGCCAACAAGCAAACTCACCAGAAGTATTAAAGAAATGAGTAATGCAGCATACCTTTTAAACTTTTGAAACGGTTTTGTTGTTTCCGACATGTTTACCTCTCCCTTGTAATTTGTTATTTCAAACATAACCCCTGCCAGACATCTACCCTTCCTAAATTCCCATAAAAATCCCCATAAAAAAAGGCATGAAAACCAGCAGACTTCACGTCCACAATGGCTTCATGCCTAATTATTATTTTAAGGTCCTACTATAATTGTATTGATAGAGTTTTCAAACTCTTATT